>DYJG01000392.1 GCA_020723225.1 Desulfobacca acetoxidans
AAATGGGAGGCCACCCGGGAGAGATGCTCGTAAACCTGCCGGGCTTCGGCTTCATTTTTGACCTGGTTCACCAGCAGGTGAAAATTCTGCCGCCGGTAATCCCGGGATAGGACCTTGATCAGGGCATAGGCGTCGGTCATGGCCGTGGGGTCCGGGGTGAGCACCAAAATATTGTAATCCACGAAGGTATTGAACCAGAGTACTGAAGAACCGATGCCCGCTGCGGTATCCACCAGGACGATGTCAAAATGGCCGCAGATGGATTTCAGGATTTCTCCCAGCTCATGGTGGTCCTGGGGCCCCAGGTTGGCCAGATCGGGCACCCCGGAACTGGACGGCAGGACGCCCAGCCGCGGTTCTACATAGATCACCGCCTCCAGAGGATCGGCTCCCCGGTCCAGGATGTCCCGGATCGTGGTTTTAACCTGGAGTCCCAGCAGCACGTCCACGTTGGCCAACCCCAGGTCCCCGTCTACTATCAGGACACTTAATCCCTTTTGGGCCAGCGCATAGGCCAGGTTCACCGTCAGGCTGGTCTTGCCCACCCCGCCCTTGCCGCTGCTCAGGCAGGCGGTCACGGGTCTGGAGGCGTTGCGCCCAGTTGTCTCAACCATAACTTCACCCCTTTTTGGAGGCTCGTTTCTCGCGGTTCATCTCGGTGGCGGGCAGAGCCGCGGCCCCTAACAACAAGGACCTTTCATCCACGGTGACTTCCGGCGTCAGTTTGACCGACTCCGGTTGCTGGCAACAGATCTGGTTGCGGCCGTTGACCTTGGCCTCGAACAGGTAGCGGTCGGCCCTTTTGAGAAAATTTCTGGCCGTGATTTCCTCCAGGGTCGTGTAAGTGTCCACCCCGAAGCTGGCCGTCAAAGGCACCATCCGGCCCTGCAGCTCCACCGGCGAGCTGATAAGCGCGGCCTGCAGCCTCTTGGCCGCGCGCTTGGCCGCGTGGAGGCGGGTCCCCGGAAGAATCACGGCAAATTCCTCGCCACCGTAACGGCAGAGAATATCGATGCGCCGCAGATTTTTGCGCCACACCCCGCTGGTCCACTTCAGGGCGTCATCACCGGCCTCGTGGCCGTAGGTGTCGTTGATGCGTTTAAAATGGTCCAGGTCGATCATAATCAGGCTGGTGGGGAGGCCGGTGCGCCGGGTACGCTCCATTTCCCGCTCCAGGGCCATTTTCATATAGCGCCGGTTGAAAAGCCCGGTAAGGGGATCGGTGTGGGACAACTCCCGCAGCCGGGCGCACTCCTCCCTAAGCCGTTGGGAATCGGCCCGGATGGGACAATCGTCGGCCCCTAAGGGGCACAAGACCGGTGAACCGAGAGGTTTCGGCATCAATATCCTCTCAAAGTTCATCGGCTCATTTGTTTGGTTGGATTAGGGAAATTTGTGGCCCGGGGGATAAGTTCAAGGTTCAAAGTTCAAAGTTCAAGGTTGTGAAGCATAGTCTCCACAACAAAAGGGGACCTGGCATTATCCAGGTCCCCTTAAAGAGGTTCTCACGACCTCGGCTCATTCGCAAGTTACGGAAAGTTCTGGGTTGTTCAAGGTCCTTAACTTTGAACCTTGAACCTTGAACTAATCACAATTTCACACTTTTAAACCGCTTGGTCCGCACTTCCTCCATCTTGTCCGGAGTTCCCGCCGGGACTGCGGCCTTCACCTTGGCCAGGCGGTCAGCGGTGGGCGGATGGGTCTTGAAAATTCCGGCGCCCCCCTCACCCTTGGCCATCATCTTGTTCAGGAGCGATGCCAGGGCTCCGGGATCGTACCCGGCATTCCTGAGGGTGGTGATGGCCTGGGCGTCCGCGGCTTCTTCCGCGGTGCGGCTGTAGCCGTTGACCACGATGGTCTTGAAGACGTCGTCAATGGAGCCTTCAAACAGAGTGACCAACTGCCCTCCCGGGCCGGCGTATTGCTTGGCGGTCTCCGTTCCCAGGGTGGTGAGGACCTCGGTCCACCGGGCCTTGCTGATGGAATTGATGCCGTCCTTATTGGCCACGTGGGCCACTTCGTGGGCCAGCACCGCGGCCAGTTCGTCCTCAGTGGCGCAGGTCTGGACCAGCCCCTTGGTGACGAAGATAATCCCTCCGGGGCAGGCGAAGGCGTTGACCTCCGAGGTATCCAGCACGGCAAAGTGGTAACCCTTGTAAGTATTGGGCCGGGTGGACTTCCGGGCCACCGTCTGCCCCACTTCATTGACATAAAGGGTCAGTTGCTGGTCCATGACCAACCGGTTGGTCCCCAGGATGCGGGCGGCCACCGCCCGCCCCACATAGTATTCCTCGGAATCGTTGATTTCCCGGGAAGCCGCGGCCACCTTTGGGGCGGTCTTCAAGGCGATGCTCGCCACCGAAGTATAATCCACGCCGGCGCAGCCCCAGACCAGGCCGAGGGCCGCGGCCAGACAAACACCGGATATGATCAGGCGTCTCATGGCTTCAACCCTCCTTCCTTAATGAAGGCCTGCAGTTTGGCGCTATCCACCTGGAAGCCCTCCACCTGGTCCACCTGGGCGTAATTGGCGGAGGGATTTTTCTGGCGGTAACTGGCCTCCACTTCGGGGGTGAAGCCCTTGCCGGCTAGGGCCACTTCGTCGCTCTTGGTCTGCTGCACCCCGCCGCCGAAGAGCATGCCCGGCAGGCTCACCGTCGGGGCCTGGACCTGGGCGAAGGCCTGGCGGTGCATCCAGCCCTTATTGCCCTGATATTCCACCTGGTACCAATCCCCGGAGATGGTGACCACGTTCACCTCCGTCCCCGACGGCACCGGCGCGATGGGGGTGCCGGAAAAATTAGGCTCCCCGTAGATGGACTGGTTCGCCTGGGTGACTTTCATCATGCCCGCGGCCAGAATGCCGGGGGCGCAAAGCAGGGCGGCCAGACCCAGAACCGCCAGCCAGCCCCGGGGCTTTTTCAACCAACCTGACGCTTTCACTTGTCCTCCTTTTCCCCGGCCCTACCGGGAAAGATGTTATGAAGCCGTTTTCGGTTTTCGGTTTTCGGTAAAAATGGCGTCAAATATCATCAATTATCAATGAGTTAACCGTTGTATTTATGGCCACGGAAACCGAACCCGGTATTTATTACGGGAGAAGGAACTCCAGGAATATTGAAATGTTATCGGAGCATACCCGATTTTCCTTTAATATGCAATCATGCTGCCAAGCCATTGACACCCCGGAGTCCTCTTGGTATGATAAATTTTTGTCGGGACGTGGCGCAGACTGGTAGCGCACCTGAATGGGGTTCAGGGGGTCGGAGGTTCAAATCCTCTCGTCC
>DYJG01000393.1:0-269 GCA_020723225.1 Desulfobacca acetoxidans
CAGCATCAATTCTTCGCGATCCGGCCTTAGCCCTCTTCAACTTGACTTAGGCTGATCTCAGGCAGGTTTCCCCATTTAGTCCGTGGAAATCCCACTTCGTCCGGCCGGTTGATGGCCCCCCGGGGGGTCCCTCCCCGCAATGCTTGCAGGATATTACCGGCCGCTTCCAGGGCGATATCCCGCCGGACTTCATCCACGGCCGATCCCACGGGAAAATTCAAGCTTAAGTCTTCCAAGCGGAGCATATGGTACTCCTAATTATTTGTGGG
>DYJG01000393.1:279-2506 GCA_020723225.1 Desulfobacca acetoxidans
CAGGGTAACAGTCCTTTGTTTTACTTTTGTCAGTGAATTATTAATTTTTGATTAATTTATAATTAGAAGTTGACAATGTCGTAAATCCAAGCCTTACATTATAAGGAGAACGGAGGAAAAAATCGTAATTCCCTCCTTCCGTACGGATTCTGAGGTGAATAAATATTAATTAAGTTAAATGATAATACGGTAATAAATTATACATTAAGCTATGAACAACTGAGTAAGATTAACAATGGGAGATTCCTGATGGCTAAAGAGCGGATTTTAGTTGTTGAGGATGACGATGACATACTGCAATTGCTTAATTATAACCTGGCCAAGGACGGTTATCGGGTCACGGGCGCCACGTCGGGGGAAGAGGCGTTAAAGGCCGTGAAGTTAAGCGTGCCCGACCTGGTTTTATTGGACTTGATGTTGCCGGGGATTGATGGGCTGGAGGTCTGTCGGGCAATCAAGCGCGATGACCGGATCGGCGACCTTCCCATCATCATGCTCACCGCCAAGGGAGAAGAGGCGGATATCGTCACCGGCCTGGAGTTGGGGGCCGACGATTACATCACCAAGCCCTTCAGCCCCCGGGTGGTGCTGGCCCGGGTGCGGACGGTGCTGCGCCGGCGGCAGACCGAGCCTCACACCGTCGAGGAGCCCGTCAGGATTCACGAAATGGTGATTCATCCGGGACGCCACGAAGTTCTGGTGGGAGATCAGCCCCTGGATTTAACCGTCACCGAGTTTCGCCTCTTATACATGTTGGCGAGCCGGCCGGGATGGGTCTTTACCCGGGCCCAGATTGTGAAAGGGGTCCATGGCGACGATTATCCGGCCTCGGACCGGTCGGTGGACGTTCAGGTGGTCAGCCTGAGAAAGAAACTTGGTCCCCATGGCAAATACTTGGAAACGGTCCGGGGCATCGGTTACCGGTTTAAAGGATAAGTTATGCGCCGGCAGAAGCTGATTTGGCACCTGTTCCCGTTTTTCCTTCTGGTCACCCTGATCACCCTGGCCGCGGTCACCTGGTATTCAGCCCGCTCCTGGCGGCTGTTCTTCCTGGAGCAAACCGCGGCCGACCTGGAAACCAGGGGCCGCCTGGTGGAGAGCAGGATCGGCGGCAGAGCCGGATTGGAAAACGGCCTGGCAATAGATAGGCTCTGTAAGGACTTGGGGAAAATAACCGCCACCCGCCTGACCGTGATTCTCCCCTCGGGAAAGGTCCTGGGCGACACCGAAGAAGACCCGGCCAAGATGGACAACCATGGGGACCGCCCGGAATTCCGGGAGGCCGTGACGGGCAAAGTGGGGGTGTCTACCAGGTTCAGCTTCACTCTGGGCCATGGCCGCATGTACGTGGCCGTCCCGGTGAAAGACCAGGACCGCGTCATCGGGGTGGTGCGGGTTTCCCTGGCCATGACCGCTATCGAGCAGGCCCTGCGGTCTTACTACTTTACTATTGTCCTGGGCGGATTGCTGATCGCCCTGCTGGTGGCGGTTCTCAGTTTCTTTATCTCCCGGCGTCTCAGCGGTCCCTTGGAAAATCTTAAACGGGGAGCGCTGCGTTTCGCCCAGGGAGACCTGACCCGCAAGCTGCCCATTCCTCAAACCGATGAATTGGCCAGCCTGGCGGAAGTAATGAACGAGATGGCCGCCACGCTGGAAGACCGGATCAATGCCCTGATCCGGCAAGGGCAGATGCAGGAGGCGGTGCTCTCCAGCATGATTGAAGGGGTCCTGGCCATTGACGCCGAGAATCGCCTCATCGCCTTGAATCGGGCAGGAGCCCGTTTGCTGGGGGTGGACCCGGCATCAAGCCTTAACCAAAGCATTCAGGAAGTGGTCCAGGATCCGGCCTTAAGGTGGTTCATCAACCGCACCCTGGCCACCCGGGAGCCCCTGGAGGAGGAAGTGGCCATCAACAACGGCAAGCTCTCCCTCCAGGCCCACGGCACCTCGTTGCGGGACGCCACCGGGACCAACATCGGCTCCCTGGTGGTGCTGCACGATGTGACCCACTTGAGGCGGCTGGAACATCTGCGCCGGGATTTTGTGGCCAACGTCTCCCATGAATTGAAAACCCCCATCACCTCCATTAAGGGTTTTGTGGAAACCCTGCTGGCGGGAGCGCTGCACGAGCCCGAAAACGCCGAGAATTTTCTCCGGATTATTGCCCGGCAGGCCGACCGGCTGAATGAAATTATTGATGATCTGCTGAGCCTGTCCCGGATTGAGC
>DYJG01000393.1:2516-3281 GCA_020723225.1 Desulfobacca acetoxidans
CAGGACGCGGAACGGGGGCAGATTTTCCTGACCGCCCAAAGGATCAAGGGGGTGTTGGCCGCGGCCGTCGAGGTGTGCGAACCCAAGGCAAAGGAACGGGGTATCAACGTCCAACTGGACTGCCCGGACGATCTCCGAGCCCGGGTCAACGCGCCGCTTTTGGAGCAGGCGGTGGTGAACCTGGTGGACAACGCCATCAAATACAGCGAAAAAAACCGGGAGATCAGGGTGGAGGCGGAGCGTTCCGGCCCGGAAGTGATCGTCCGGGTCCGGGACCAGGGTAGCGGCATTGCGCCGGAGCACCTGCCCCGGCTCTTTGAGCGGTTCTACCGGGTGGACTCCGGCCGCAGCCGCCAGTCGGGGGGCACCGGCCTGGGCCTGGCCATCGTCAAGCACATCGCCCAGGCCCACGGCGGCAAGGTGACGGTGGAGAGCGCGCTGGGGAAGGGAAGTGTGTTTACCCTGCATCTTTTAGCGGATTAAGTGAGGAGATGTTCGAGGTGTCGCAAGGCTAAATTTAGGAATTATTTTGCTGGTTAGAAAGTTCAAGTTCAGACCTCTGCGAACGTCTTAAAATGTCATTCTGAACGGAGCGAAGCGGAGTGAAGAATCTGGTTTTTCAGCGCCAGGACTTCTATGGGTCTGTAATCATCGACATCGCCGGAAAAAGTCTCGCCGGCAAAAGCGAGATTCTTCGATCGCTCCGCTCTCTCAGACTCATCTTCGACAGTTGCAAAAAAATAGTTTTGGCTTATTAATAGGTTA
>DYJG01000394.1 GCA_020723225.1 Desulfobacca acetoxidans
AAAGCCAGGATCACCCTGATCGACGGCGACAGCTTCGAGCGAGCCAATGCCGCGCGCCAGGCCTTCACCCGCCTGGGCAACAAGGCGGAGGTCAAGGCCCGGGAGCTGGCCCAGGAGTTTGAGAATCTTTCCTTGCGCGCCGCGCCCGAGTTTGTCACCCCGGAAAACGTCTCCCGGCTGCTCAAGGAAGGCGAGGTCATTTTCCTGATGGTGGACAACCACGCCAGCCGGAAACTGGTGAGCGGCCATGCCGCCACCCTGGCCGACGTCACCCTGATCTCCGGGGGCAACGATTTTACGGACGGCAATGTCCAGGTCTACCTGCGCCGGGAAGGCCGGGACCTGACCCCGTCTTTGAGCCGCTACCACCCGGAAATCGCCCACCCCCGGGACCGGAACCCCGGGGAACTCTCCTGCGAGGAGCTCATGGCCCAGGGAGCGCCCCAACTCCTGTTCACCAACCTGATGGTAGCCTCCATGATGCTCAACGCCTTTTACACTTTCACCCAGGGCCGCCTGGATTACTCGGAAGTCTACCTGGATATCCTGGAAAACCTTACCCGGCCGGTGTCGAGGCCGGTGTAGGACGGTTTTCGGTTTCCGGTTTTCGGTTTTCGGTTAAAGAAAAAAATGGGGGAAACCGGCGTCTTCCGGTTTCCCCCGTTAAATTTTGGGCAATGGCGGGAGTGGGAATTCGGCTTCAGGTTCGCCTAGCCGTGTGCTTCCACCCCATCCGTTTTCTTCTTCTTGATCGCCTTTTTCATCTTCTTCGCGGGTTTCGGCTCCGGCTTGACGATCTCCATCATGAAATCGTATTTCTTGCACATGAAGGGCTGGCTTCTCGGTTCCGCGACAATTTTCATACAATAAAATGGCTTGCCGTTATGATAAGCCGTCAGATCGAAGCGGCGGCTCCAGGCGGAGTATTCGATCCACCCCTTGGCCGGAATGGTCAGGGTAGCGCTGCTGTTCCCCGAGGGAACCGAGACGTCGTAATTGGTTTTATTTTTGATGATGCCGGTATATAAGCGCGACGGCTGATTCTTTTTCATGGAAGCAGGAAGAGGCAGGTCGCGCATTGCCGGCAATGCCGATTCCACGTCCCGGGGATTGAAAACCAGTTGGTTTTCCTGCCCCACGTTGGCGGCCAGGCTGGGCTTGTCCACGGAGGAAACCAGCTCATGTCCCTGGCGTACGCTCGAACCCGGGCGGACTCTATCGCCCGAACCCGCGGTATTCGCACCCGGGGTAACGCAGCCGCCAAGCAACAAGCCCAAACAGATGAGCAGGCAAGTTATCTTTCTATCCATGACTGATGGCCTTCTTTATTCAATGGGTTGATGGCCGAAGGACTTGGGCAGATTCGACTGGCCGTAAGTCTGCTTAAAGCTGCCCTTCTTGGCGGGCTGCGCCTGGTCATCGAACTGATATTCGACGATACCGCCGAATTCGTCGTATTTAATGGATTTCAATTTCTTACTGTAATTAATCATGGCTATCGATCTGGCGAAATTTATGGGAGAAACTTTCGGGGGGCCGGTTTCGGCGTAAATTGCCGCACCACCCAAAGCCCCGGACGCCGGGTTTCCTTGCGCAAACCGAGAGACGGCAGTGGCCTCCCAACCGGCTCCGACACCGGAGAGAAAGATACTTCCCGTTCGCCCCGAGCTGTCAGAATTGTATTTGCCGTAGATTACTCCATGTTGATCGGTGTCGATGGATTCAGTGTGATGAAAAGTGGCGCATCCTGCAGCCAGCAACCCCGCAACCAGAATAAAGCCCAAAATTTTCATTGCCAATCTCCCCTTAAATGGTCTGGCGGGACGAAGCACTGCGTTCCCTATCAGCCTCTTGTTTGCCGGGAATTTTGCCTCTTAATTCCGGCAAGGTGCTTTAAATTTTTGAATAATGGCTTACTTGCCGCTTGTCAAGAGTAGCCCATGTTTTCAAGCGACTGGGCAAGATATTCCTTATCTCGTATCTAGTTTCGGCAAGGTCTCCAATTTACTGAAATAAAAAATTTGGCCTCCAGGAAAAAAGAAATCGACCGGCAAAAATTCGGAACTAATCTGACGCTAAACCTGCCTTCTCCCCGGTGAGGGCTTCCACCTCTTGAAGCAGCGCGGACAACAGGTCCTTCTCCGGGACCTTGCGCACCAGTTGGCCTTTCTTAAAGAGCACTCCCACCTTTTTGCCGCCGGCGATGCCCACATCCGCTTCCCGGGCCTCACCGGGACCGTTCACCACGCAGCCCATGATGGCCACCTTTAAAGGCGCGGCGATATTCAGCAGCCGGCGCTCCGCCTCTTCGGCCAGATTAAAGAGGTTGATGCCGCAGCGGCCGCAGGTGGGGCAGGAAATGAGTTCGACCCCCCGCTCCCGGAGATGCAGGGCCCGGAGAATCTCGTAGGCCACCCGCACTTCCTCCACCGGGTCCCGGGTCAGGGAGACCCGCATGGTGTCGCCGATGCCTTCTGCAAGGAGCAGGCCGATGCCCAACGCGGATTTCACCGTGCCGGCAATCAATCCCCCCGCCTCGGTGACTCCCAGGTGCAGAGGATAATCCACCCGGGAAGATAATTCCCGGTAAGCGGCCACGGTGATCAGCACGTCGGAAGACTTTAGAGAAATCTTAAAATCGCCGAAGCCCCAGTCCTCGAATTGCCGCACCCATCTGAGAGCGGAGGCCACCAGGGCGGGCGCGGTGGGTCCCCCGTATTCGGCCCGCAGGTCTTCCTCCAGGGAGCCGGCGTTGACCCCCAGGCGCAGGGAGACTCCGCTTTCCTGGCAAGCCTTGACCACCTGGCGGGTTTTTGCTGCTCCCCCCAGGTTGCCGGGATTGATGCGGACGGCGTCGGCCCCCTGCTCCAGGGCGGCCAGGGCCAGACGGTGGTTGAAATGAATGTCCGCGATCAGGGGCACGGGGCTTTCTTTTTTGATCTCCCCGAAAGCCCGGGCGGCTTTCTGGTCCGGCACGGCCAGGCGCACCACTTCGCAGCCCGCGTCGGCCAGGCGCCGGATCTGGGCCAAGGTGGGGGCGACCTGCCGGGTATCGGTGTTGGTCATGGATTGCACGGCGACGGGAGCCCCGCCGCCGATGGGGACGTTGCCGATATGGATGGTCCTGGTGGCTTTGCGTTTCATGGCACTCGTTTTTTTCAAATTTTTTAGAGATTATACCATGTTCACTTTTAAATGATATTGGGTGGGGAACTGGATAATTATGGATATAGAAGTATTTGCATGCCTCGCGCCCCCCTCACCCTGCCCTCTCCC
>DYJG01000395.1 GCA_020723225.1 Desulfobacca acetoxidans
ACATCCTGGATGAAGTTGAGCGAAACCTTTCCCTTGCCTTGCGGGAAATCCTCGAACAGGACCTGAGGGTCGTTACCACCAGGGAAGTAAAAAAGGGAAAGGTCAACATCACCTTTGGGATAGAGCGGCAAGGAAAACGGGAGGACATCCTCACCGGGCAGGGAGGCTCGGTATGCAATATCATCTCGGTGGGGCTCAGGCTTATCGCTCTTTCCCAACTTCATGAAAAAGACCATCGGCGCTTTCTGATCCTGGATGAGCAGGACTGCTGGCTGCGCCCCGACCTAGTCCCTCGCTTAATGCGTATTATCCACACCATTGCCCATAAACTCCAGTTTCAGACCCTGGTTATCAGCCACCACGACGTCAGCCTCTTCCGGGAATACGCCGACCGCATTTACCGCATCCTGCCGCCGGCTAAAGAAGAAGAGGGGGTGAAAGTGGAATCCATTGAAGTCATCGATTAACAGTCGGGTCTTTTTTCCTCATTCCCGTGCCAGTGGATAGAGAGGATGTAAGGGGTTGAACACTCTGGGTGAGCGGGGGGACGGTTAACCGACGGTCAGCTGAAACTGATTGCTATGCCTCACTTCCAGTTGGAATGGAGCAGAAACTGGCATATGCCTGAGCTGAGCCTGGCCAACTGTTCATCTTAAGAAGCCGTTGTTGGACAAGCCCTCGCGAGGGGCGCGCCGCGCCACCGCTTCCTTAAGCGCCCCGTTGGTGGTCTTCTGGTCCTTCCAGGCCGCCTGTTCCTTGGCGGCGTTCTTTTTGAACACATCAACATCGGCAGTGAAGGTCTGGATGGTGGCATCCAACTCCTGCACCGGTTCAGAAGCCGGCGAATCTTGGCCCAGTGTGGCCAGGAAAGGCTGAAGAGCGTCCCGCAGCGCTCCAAGAGACGTTAGAAACGCCGGAAGGGGCTCAACCAGGTTGCCGCCGTCATCCTCATAAGAAAAACAAGCGCTGCCTTCAAAGAGCATGCGGGTGCAGTAGCCTGCCACCAGGTCGAGAAAACGGTGGGGCTGGCCGCGGTAAAGCCAGACGATGGCCAGGAGGTTCCGCTCCTGCTCGGGGCTGAAGTCGTAAATCTTGCGGGTGACTTTGCGGTAGATGTGGCGGGCAACGAGCATGAGCACCTGGTCCCGGTGCTCCTTCGGCTTGGCCCGATGACATTAATCATCACGTAAAGCGAGTACTGGCTGACCTTCCCAGAGCAATTCACCATGATTTTGTGCTTACCTACCAGAATGAGCCTATTAGTAGTCCTGAAGGGGTAAAAAATCTTTTTGCACAGCATGTGAAAAGGCGGGAATCATCCAGGGCCGGGACAAACCGGATGGGGTCCTTTTTCATGACATTCGGCGTACCGTGAAAACAAATATGGGCAACGCCGGTGTTGACCAAGATCACCGGGATTTGATCTTAGGCCATAGCCTTCACGGAATGGACACCTACTATATAGCCCCCTCTGAAGAAGACCTTCATCGCTCCATGGCCATTTATACTTCCTGGCTAGATGTCCAGTTTGCAAATGCTAGACAAAATGCTAGCCAAAAGGCAAAAAAGGATTAGCTAAAATCAGCTAACCCTTTGATTTCATTGGCGCGCCCGGAGGGATTTGAACCCCCGACACACGGATTCGTAGTCCGTTGCTCTATCCAGCTGAGCTACGGGCGCGTGGTTGGCATGGGTGTTATCAACAATATGCGCGTTGGCTTATCTATTTTTTTATAACTTCCTGAAGTTAAAAGGTCAACCCCCATCTTCAGGCTAAGTCGAGGCGAGGCGCGGTCGTCTCGATAAATAGTTCCGGGTTCCAAGTTTTTCCAAGTTTGAGACCTCAAGGAAAGTCTTCCCGCTTGTCATTCTTATAGGTAACTATCTTCTATTCCCAGGTTTTTGCACTTTGGCATCCTTGCGTGAGGCTTTCTGCGGCATCGTAATTGCACATATTAATATATAGACATAATAACTTATAAGGCTGTTCGCCGGCTGACAATTCTGATATAATTTAAAGGATTCATTTCTGAGGGAATTTTGGGGTTTCTGCCAGAACTCTCCGAGGGTACCATTACGGCTCCAGAAACTCTTTGCCAATGCAAACTCCGGGTGACGGGTATCGTCCAGGGCGTGGGTTTCCGGCCCTTTGTCTACCGCCTGGCCCGGAGCCACCGGCTTGCGGGTTGGGTGTGCAATACCTCCAACGGGGTGGAGATCCAGGTGGCCGGCCCGACCGAGTCCCTGGAGAGCTTTGTCCGCAGGCTGTCTGCGGACGCGCCGGCCCTGGCCCGCATCGACCAAGTCCTCCACCTGGAAGCCGGGCCTTGGGAAGAGGGCGATTTCCGCATCCTGGAAAGCCAAAACCTGTCCGGGACCGAGGCCCTGATTCCCGCGGACGTCTCCACCTGCGAGGACTGTTTCCGGGAAATC
Organism: Desulfobacca acetoxidans; assembly: GCA_020723225.1. Taxonomy (GTDB): domain Bacteria; phylum Desulfobacterota; class Desulfobaccia; order Desulfobaccales; family 0-14-0-80-60-11; genus SURF-52. Next base: position 2,434 of record DYJG01000395.1, read on the forward strand.
ATGGACCCCGGGGACCGGCGTTTTCAGTACCCTTTCACCAATTGCACCAATTGCGGCCCCAGGTTTACCATCATCAGGGAGGTCCCCTACGACCGGCCCCAGACCACCATGGCTTCCTTCCCCATGTGCCCCCGATGCCGGGAAGAATACCGGGACCCGGAGGACCGGCGCTTCCATGCCGAGCCCACCGCCTGCCCTGTTTGCGGCCCCCGGGTCTGGCTGGAACTGGACGGCCGCCGGGTTGAGAATGAAGTCCTGAAGGCCGCGGGCCGCTTGCTCCACGAGGGGAAAATTTTGGCGGTCAAAGGTCTCGGAGGCTTCCACCTGGCCGCGGACGCCCGGAATGACGCGGCGGTCGCGGCTTTGCGGAGCCGCAAGGGCCGGGTGGCCAAACCTTTCGCGGTCATGGTGCGGGACCTGGCGGAGGCGGAACTCTTGGGAGAACTGGGGGACGAGGAACGATCCCTGCTCCTGTCCCCGGAGAGGCCCATCGTCCTGGTGAAGAGGCGGGAGGAAGGCCCAGCCACGCCCCAGGTGGCCCCGGGGAATAAGTACGTGGGTCTGATGCTGCCGTATACCCCTTTGCATATGCTGCTCTTTGAGCACGCTCCCCCGGCCCTGGTGATGACCAGCGGCAACCTGAGCGAAGAGCCGTTGGAGTATACCAATGCGGGCGCGCGGACCCGCCTCTCCGCCCTGGCGGACGCGCTGTTGCTGCACAACCGGGAGATCCAGGTTCCCTGCGACGATTCGGTGGTGCGGCCTCTGGCTGGCGGCACGGTGATCCCCATCCGCCGGGCCCGGGGGTGGGTGCCCCGGTCCATCAGCCTGCCCCTGGAGAC
>DYJG01000396.1 GCA_020723225.1 Desulfobacca acetoxidans
GGCTTCAGGAATTTTCCCCGGCCGTGGCGGAGATGGCCCGGGTTACGGGGACTATTGCGCTTATCGATCTGTCCCACCTGGCTGGGGCCGCGGCTCTCGCCGCGCTCCGGCATGGTGAAATCCGGGGGGAGGGAGTCCATCTGAAGATGGCCCCGCAGGCCCTGGCTGACCCCTCTTTGCCGGAACTGCTGGAATCTCTGGCCATCAAGGGCCTTTGGGTGGAGTTTCACCCCCTGCTGTTGGACGAATCCCCGCACCCGGCCATCGGTAAATTGACAGCTTTGGCCCCGGCCGTGGAAGTTTTTCCCATTCTCAGCGACCCGGCTTTCATTCTGGAAACGCTGGAGCGGCATCCCGGCCTGCCCCATCTCGTTCTTAAGGGCTGCGAGGCCTCGGGGTTGGTGGGCAAAGAATCGATCTTCACCCTGTATGCCACGGTTAAAGACCGGCTGCGCGGCCGGGAGTCCGCGCCGGGGCTGGTGATCTGGGGCGGAGTGGCCACGCCGGAGGCGGCTGCTGCCTTTCTCACCACCGGCGCCAGGGGCATCGTTTTTGAGAGCCTCCATTGGCTCACGGACCTGGCCCGGATGGGCGAAGCCCCCCGCCAGGGGCTGGCCAAATTGCGGCCGGACCACACCCAACTGGTGGGCGTAAACGTGGAAGCGCCCTACCGGGTCTTCAACAAGGGTAATTCCCTGGCGGTCAAACGGCTGCAAGAGCTGGCCGCTTCCGGTTTGACCGCAAGCGCCCGGGAAAAGGGCCGGGCTTTCATCCGGGAAGTGGTTAAGTCGGCCATTGCCCCCCAGGAGAGCCGGTTTCACCGGGAAGAGCTCATTCCCCTGGGGGTGGAGGCGGCCTTTGCCCAGGACTTTGCGGCCCGGTACGGCTCAAAGACCCGGGAGGCTTTGGAGGGTTTTCTGGCCGACATCGATGGGCATTGCGCCCGTGCCCAGGAGAAGGTGGAACTTTTGAGCCACAGCCCCGTGGCTAGGGAAATGGGAACAAAATATCCCCTGATTCAGGGGGCCATGTCCTGGATCACCGATGTGCCGGAGTTCGCGCTCTCTGTGGCCGAGGCCGGTGGCCTGCCCACCGTGGCCCTGGGCCTCATGGATAATGATGTATTAAACCGGAAGCTGCACCGTCTGCCCGAGATCATGGGGGACCGGTCTTACGCGGTTAACGTCATCGCCCTGGCGGAAAACCCCCACCGGGACACCCAGGTGGCCTGGATTATTAAACAGCGGCCCCGCTTTGCGGTGATCGCGGCAGGGGAACCCTCTTTTGCCCAAGTTCTCCGAGATAAGGGCATCGAAGTCATCTATATCGCGCCCAACGAGGACCTGCTGCGTCTGGCCTGCGCCGCGGGAGTGCGCTATCTCATCCTGGAGGGCAATGAAGCCGGCGGCCACGTGGGCCAGCACACCACCCTGACCCTGGCGCAAATCGCCCTGGCCTTAAAACACAAAGAGCCGCACCTGTTAGAAGGCCGCCATCTGGTCCTGGCCGGGGGCATTTACAACCGGGAGACGGCCTTCATGGCCGCCATGCTGGGGGCCGACGCCCTGCAGATGGGCACGGTCTACCTGGCAACCCAGGAAATTGTCAATACCGGGGCCTTGACCCCCCTCTATCAGCGGCTGATCCTGGAAGCCGCGCCCGGCGCCACAATGGTAAGCGGAGAATGTTCCGGCCTCCGGGTCCGGTCTTTAAAAACCCCGATGTTGGACCGCCTCGAAGCCCTGGAACGGGATTTCCAGGAAGGCCGCCAGGACGAGTCCTCTTTCCGGAAGGAAATGGAGACCCTGGCCGCGGGCAGCCTGCTCATCGCCGCCCGGGGCACCGCGGGTCCCGAAGGCCCAAAGCTGCCCGAGGCCGGCTGCCTGGATAAGGGCCAGTTCATGAGCGGGGCCTGCGCCGGGGCCATCACCCAGGTCAAATCCGTGGCGGAACTGCACCGGGAGCTGGCGGAGGGGCCGCTCTCTCTGACCCAGCCGGAACTGGGAGCCTCGAGAACCGCGGCTGCCATCCCGCACCGTCCCCCGGCGCACCGGACCAACGGCCATGAGCGCATCGCCATCACCGGCATGAGCGTGGTAAACTCCCTGGGGAACTCCCCCGCGGAGGTCTGGGCCGCGGCCTTAGGTCTGAAAAGCGGCATCACCCTGGTGCCGCCGGGGCGTTGGGACCATCCCCTTTATTACCATCCCCGGCCCCGGATGCCGGAAAAGACCTACTGCAAGGTGGGGGCCTTCCATCACCTGGACATCACCCGGAAAGACTTAGGCATTCCCCCCCAGGACTTCCGGACCATGACCCAGGCCACCAAGCTCACCCTCTGGCTGGCGAGCCACGCCATCGAAGAGTCGGGCATCCTGACCGGGGACATTCCCCGGGAGCGCATTGCCGTCTTGATCTCCCAGAACTCCGGGGAGGCCGCGGCGACCCTCGCGGACCTGGTGGTGGGCGGAGCCTGGGAAAGCATCATGAGCTCCATTCAGCGGGTGATGCCCCTTTCTCCGGAAATGCAGGAGGCCATCACCCGGGAAGTGAAGGCCGGGAGACTGACCATCGACGACACCACCCTGTTGGGCCGTCTGAACTGCACCGCGGGCGGGTATATTTCCGGCAAATACGGGCTGATGGGCCCCAGTTTCGCGGTGTCCGCGGCCTGCGCCACCTCGCTGGTGGCGCTGTTCAACGCCATCCAGATGATTCGCAACGGCATTATCGACGCGGCCATCGTCGGGGGCGGCGAAGAGAACCTCACGCCCATGCACTTCCTGGAATTTTCGGCCCTGGGCGCATTGGCGGGCATCACCGGAGGGGAATATCCCCCCTGGGAAGCCAGCCGTCCCTTCGACCTCACCCGGGACGGCATGGTGCTGGGCGAAGGCGGCGCCATGATCGTCATCGAGTCCGAGTCCGCGGCCCGGCGCCGGGGCGCCCGGATTTTCGCCTACCTCACCGGCACCGGCGCGTCCAACAACCATTTGGGCCTGGTGGAGTCCTCCCGGGAAACCCAGGAGATCGCTATTCGCAACGCTTTTCAGGATATTCCCTACGGCCCGGACGAAGTGGACCTGGTGGAATGCCACGCCACTGCCACCTTTCAGGGGGACGTGGAAGAGGTCAAGGCCCTGCAGTCCTTTTACCAGGGCAACGGCCGCACGGTGTTATCCTCGTTTAAATCCCAGATCGGCCACACCCTGGGGGCCTCCGGCCTCAACAGCCTGATCCGGGGCGTCATGGCCATGCAGAGCCGCGTC
>DYJG01000397.1 GCA_020723225.1 Desulfobacca acetoxidans
ACACCCATTGGAACGAGGCGGGGAACCGTCTGGCCGGGGAGCTGATTTTTAATTATCTGGAGAGGCAGCATCTGATCCCGCGGAATTGATGTGCCCGGAGGCAGAAACTCTGCCCCTGATTACTCTGCAAGCAAGGAGAGATTATGCCGTTTATCCGCCGGATGCTCTTTATTCTGCTGATTTGTCTCCTGCCCGCGGCTGCCGCAGGGGAGGTCGTGGGCCAGAGCGACCGGGAAGTGCAGGCCGCGGCCGAACCCGTGCTGGATAACATCCTGGCTGGTTTCAAGGATGCGAATTATGAAGCATATGCCCGGGATTTTGACGACACCCTCAAGGAATTGATTTCGAAAGAAAAATTTTCCCAGACCAGAACCCAAATCCTGGATAAGCTGGGCCATTATAAGTCCCGGACCTATTTGGGATTCCTGACGAAGGGGAAGACCACCCTGGTCCTCTGGAAAGGCAGATTCGACAAAACCGCAGAAGACGTTCTGATCAGACTGGCCCTATCCCGGCGGGGTGACCGGAACCTGGTTCTGGGCTTATATTTCCAATAAACGAGATGCATCTCTTCGGGACGGAAACCTATAAGTATTGCCCCCTATGCGGCGGCGAACTGGAGGAACGGCTGCTGAAGCCGGGGGAGCCGCGGCGGCTGGTCTGCACGCATTGCGGCTTTGTCTTTTATATCGATCCCAAGCTGGCGGTCATCAGCCTGGTGCCCATCAAAGGCGGACTGGTCCTGACCCGGCGGGCCATCGACCCGGGCTACGGCCTCTGGGTGGTCCCCGGCGGCTTTGTGGACGTGGGCGAGACCCTGGAAGAAGCGGTGGTCCGGGAGACCCTGGAAGAGACCCACCTCCGGGTGGAAGTGGTGCGGCTGTTTAATGTCTACTCCTATAAGAATAGCCGCACCGTGGTGGCGGCCTTTCTCACCCGCCATGTGGCCGGGGAATTGGCGGCAGGGGATGAGACCCTGGAGGCCCGGGTCTTCGGCCCGGAAGAAATCCCCTGGCCGGAGATTCCCTTCAGGTCGACCTTGAACGCACTCGAGGAATATTTGGAGTTAGTGAAGACGGGGAAGCTTCCTTTAAGTTAGCTATCAGCTGTCAGCTTTCAGCTTTCAGCTAAAAAAACTGACAGTTTGGAGCTGATTTTTCCTCAAACAGGTTTATGGTGTTGCTTGCTTTTGTTTTTGTTTTTTAAAGCTGAAAGCTGATCGCTGAAAGCTGAAAGCTTTTCCTAGACGCAGAGAAAAATATTGAGGTGAAAAAATGGCGGAGAAGAAGCCGCATTTCATCAAGGATCTCAAAGACAAAATCCTCTCCGGGGAAGAGGCGCCGCCCCCGGAGATTCCCAAGAAATTCTGCGTGCATTGTGAGAAGGAAACGTCCACCTGGGCCTTTTGCGACCAATGCGGCAAGCTTTTCTGGGGTCGGATCGCCTGGGACTTGACATGCGGCGGCGTGTGCGTTTTGCTGGGAACCCACATCCTGTTAAAGGCCGGCGGGGAAACATATGAAAAGGCCCTGGCGGCCCTCATCGGCGCCGCGGGCCTGTGGGTCATGGCCCGGATCATCCGGCAACTGGGGCAGGCTTTCCTGTTCTGGAGGAACCGGCGGTAAAAGACACGCCAGGGGCCAGGGGTCAAGGGCCAGGGGCCAGTAAAAGACAAGGGGTTGAGTATTGAGAACTCTGCGAAAGTCCTAAAAATTGTCATTCTGAGGGAGCGGAGCGACCGAAGAATCTCGTTTTTGGCGGCAAGCTTTTCCTGGCGGTGCCGATGATTCCAGACGATTACAGGTCCTGGTCACCAAAAAAGATAGATTCTTCACTCCGCTGCGCTCCGTTCAGAATGACAAAAGGAGAATTTCGCAGAAGTCTCGTATTTGTAATCAGTCATCAGTCATCAGTTTTTACTTTGATTACTGATTACTGATCACTGATCACTGGGATCACCGGCCTAAAGGAAAAGATGATGGATGAGAAAAAAATGCAACTCCTGAATCTCCTGAAGGAAAAATCCTACCGCTACAGCCCGGATAAACTCTTCAAGCTGGCCTCGGGACGGGAGAGCCCCTATTACGTGGACGCCCGGCCCGTGACCCACAACGCCCGGGGTCTGTATCTCATCGGGGAAATCTTTTTCGACCTGGTTAAGGACCTGGAAGTCCGGGCCATCGGCGGCTTGACCCTGGGCGCCGACCCCATCGCCCACGCCGCGGCCCTCACCAGCTTCCTGAAGGGCAAACCCATCAACGCCTTTTCCATCCGCAAGGAGGCCAAAACCCACGGCGCCGGGGGCCTGGTAGTGGGAGATGTTCAACCCGGGGACCGGGTGGTGATCGTGGAGGATGTCATCACCACCGGCGGCTCCACCTTGAAGGCCATCAAAGGAGCCCGGGACTTCGGCCTGGAGGTGGTTCAGGTCCTGATCCTGGTGGACCGGGAGGAAGGAGACAAGGAAGCGGTGGCGGCGGTTGTCCCCCGGGTGGCCGCGGTCTTCAGGCTGTCCGACTTGAAAAACTCTTAGCTGATCGTTTTCGAGCTTATCTTTAATTGCCGGGGGGGATTGAAAATTCTGTTTTCCATATTAGATTTATATAATACTATAGAAAAATACTGGGAATATTGAAGTGGAGCAACGGGGCGGGGCGCATTTTTCATAAGAGAATAATTTGCGTCTTTTTTTTTGCGTCTTTGCGCCTTTGCGAGAAACCAACTTTAACCGAAAACTGAAGACCAAAGACCGAAAACCGAAGACCGTATTTTAAGAGCCGAGCGTCTTGAATTCCTCTCCTGATAGAGAACCATCGCGCTTTTCCGTGGGCGGCCTGCGGCTGCGCGCCATCTTTCTGGTTCTCCTGGCCATTATCCCCCTGTTGGGGCTGACTCTCTATTCCTACCTGGAGCAGCGGGCCGAGGCCATCGCTGAAGCCCAGAGAGACGCAGTTTTATCTGTCAAGTTCGTGGCCAAAATCCAGCAGACCCTCCTTCAGGACACCAACCAGCTTTTTCAGACTTTGACCCAGTTGCCCCAGGTGCTGCATCAAGACCCGGAGGGCTGCAAATTGTTGTTTGCCCGGGTGATCGAAAACCACGAAAACTATACCGCCTTAATTGCGGCCTACCCCAACGGCAAGGTTTTCGCCAGCGCCCCCGGAACCGCGGAGTCCATCGACGTGAGTGACCGGACCTGGTTTAAAAGTGTTATCCAGAGCCGGGATATGGTCATCGGCGAACCCCAGGTGGGACGGATCAGCGGCA
>DYJG01000398.1 GCA_020723225.1 Desulfobacca acetoxidans
CCCAGGGCCACCGCCTCCTTCACTCCGGGATGCTGGTACAGGACCTCCTCCACCTCCCGGGGATAGATGTTGTAGCCCCCGGAAATGATCATGTCCTTTTTTCTTTCCACGATATAAAAATAGCCGTCCGCTTCCATCCGGGCCAGGTCCCCGGTATAGAGCCAGCCGTCCCGAAGGGCCAAGTCGGTCTCCTCACCCTTTTGCCAGTAGCCCTGCATGACCTGGGGGCCTTTCAGGACCAGTTCCCCCACTTCGCCCACGGGGAGTTCCCGGGCGCCCGTCTCCTGGTCCATAATCCTCACCGCGGTGGTGGGCAGGGGCAGGCCGATGGAGCCCGGCGGCCTTCTCCCCTCAATGGGGTTGATATGGGTCACCGGCCCGGCCTCGGTGAGGCCGTAACCTTCCAGGATGCGGCAATTGGTGAGGGATTCAAACCGGTCCCGCACCTCCAGGGGCAGGGGCGCCGAACCGCTGATGCAGGCCCACAGGGAGGTGAAATCGTAGCGGGTGATCTCCGGATGGTTGATCAGGGCCACAAAGAGGGTGGGCACCCCCGGCAGCATGGTGGGCCGGTGTTTCTTCAGGGCTTTGAGAAACATGCCGATCTCGAAGCGGGGCAGGACAATAATCAGCGCGCCCTGGGACATGGGCCAGTTGAGGCAGACGGTGAGGCCGAAGGAGTGGGAGAAGGGGAGCAGGCCCACCAGGCGCTCTTCCCCGTAACGCACCTGGGGCAGCCAGGCGTTGATCTGGGCCACGTTGGCCAGGAGATTGCCGTGGGTCAAGGCCGCGGCCTTGGGCACCCCGGTGGTGCCGCCGGTATAGAGGAGAACCGCCACCTCCCCGGGCTGCGGCAGGGTCGTCGGTTCAAGGGGCGGGCTCTTAAGCAGCTCCCGCCAGGCATAACGCCCGGGAGCCGCCTTAAAGCCCACGGCCTGTCCCTGCCGCCGGGCCTTGAGGGGATAAAGCCAGTTCAGGGGCCGGGGCAGGTAATCGGCCAGAGAGGTAACGATCACCTGGGCCAGGTCCGTCCCGGTCCGGGCCGCCTCCACCTTGGGCAGGAGATGGTCCAGGACCGCCAGGCGGCGGGCCCCGGAATCCTTCAATTGGTAATGGAGTTCCTTGGGACTGAGCAGCGGGTTCAACGGCACCGCCACCGCCCCCAGGCTTAAGATGGCTTGATAGACCATTACCAGTTGAGGGCAATTGGGAAGCAGAAAAGCGACGCGCTCCCCGGGGGCCACTCCCAGGTTGCGGAGGGCCTGGGCCAGGCGGGCGGTCTGGTGGGCCAGGGTCCCATAGGACATGGTCCGCCCGAAAAAGGCCAGGGCCGGAGCGATAGGTGTTTTTTGGGCGGCCCGGAGCAGCAATTGGGGAATGGTGCCGGAAACCGGGCCAATCTCTGCGGGCACTCCCGGGTCGTAATGCTTTACCCAGGGCAAGGTCATCGATGGCAGTCCTCCGGGCTCAATGCTGGGTGGGCCCTCCGCCGCAGCCACAGCCGCAGGAGGGTTCGTGCTTCAGATCCTCCGGGGTGGCTTCCCGAACCCGGCGCACCGTGAAGGAGACCTCCAGTTCCTTCCCTGCCAGGGGGTGGTTGAAATCGATAACCGCCGTCTCGGGGCGTACTTCCTGAACCACGAAAAAGACCGGGTGGCCTTCCTCGTCTTCGGTTTCAAATACCTGGCCCGCCTTCAGCTCCACATCGGGGGCGAAATCCGAGCGGGGCACTTCCATGATCAGTTCCTGGTCCAAGTCTCCATAAGCATCTGCGGGACTGAGGCGCACCACTTTCTCGACGTTTTCCTCCAGACCTATCAGGGCCTCTTCCAGACCCGGAGGCATCACCCCCCAGCCCATGCAGAAGGAGATTTCCTCCGGCTTTCCGTCCGGCGGATAATATTCCCGTTCCCCCATGCGGATCAGGTAATTTATGGTAACAAAAGAGTTTTTATCTATTTTCATTTCTATCTCCTGTTAAGATCAGTTCCGAGTTCCCGGTTCCAAGTCTAATGAGTTTGGGCCGGCTGCTAAGGATCAATTGGGACAAAGACCCCCCAGCCTTTTCCCAGATTATATAGAAAAAGCGCAAAAAAACCCAGGAAGTTAACGGCTCAAATGACGGCAAGGAGGGATTTGGGGGAATCTCCCCGAAGCTGGCCGTTATCGGCAAATGGAGGTGATAGGAGGAGCCTGCGGGGGACGTTGGGCAATTTCTCGGAGTTATGGCATCCTCCCCCTTCCTTCTCCCCCCTTGGGGGAGAAGGAAAAGCCGGCAGGTCCATAAGATATCGATTTTGGGTATTGAAAACCCCCGGGAGAGGCAGCCGGGACTCGCTCTTTAATATTCCTTGGTGGCCATGATGATGCGGCCGGTGTTCATCAGGTTGCATTTCACGGCTTCGTTTACGGTCATCCCCACCTCCCGCATCACCTTGATCACATCCAGATCGGTGGTAAAGCCGATGCGGACACAAACCGGGGCCACTATGTCTTCGATTTTTCCCAGGAGGCCGCCGTTAGGGCTGCGGGTGTGATTAATCACCATGATCTGGCCCCCGGGTTTCACCACCCGTAGGATTTCCCGGCAGACTTTACGGGGATCTTGCACGGTGGTGATGACGTACGCAGAAATGACCGCGTCGAAATGATTATCGGGGAACTCCAGGTTGGCGGCATCCATCACGTGAAAATCAAAGGTGCTGCCGCCGTTGAGTTGCGCCGCCTTTTTCTGGGCCTCCTCGATCATGGCCGAGGAGATGTCGATACCCACCAGGTTGGTATAGGGAGGATATTTTTCCAGGGTGGAGCCGGGGCCGATGCCGATCTCCAGAATCCTCTGGTGCGGCCGCCGGTCCAGGTAATGAAAAGCCCGGCGTCGCCCGGGTTCCAGTAGTTTTCCAAAAACCCAATCATAAAAGGGGGAGTAAAAGGAATATAATTGCTCCATATAGCTGGGGTTAACTCGACATTTCATAGCCGGTCCTCGTCTGCAAGATGAATTTGCTTGATCAGGGAATTGCTGCGTGGATGTTGCCCCAAATGTCCTATTGTACCGCAAACATTTTCCAAATGTAAACTGAATTTTTCAGTACCTTAGCCATTCCAGGCGGGGATTGCAACCCCTCCGGTAATTGTGGCCTTTCCCTAACAGTACGACCGCCATGTTCCCTCCCCGGAGGTTGCCGGCCGCGCTGGAGCTGCGTCGGAATTAGACATTGCAATAGTTGCCCGGGTAATTTAAAATGCCAGATATACTCTG
>DYJG01000399.1 GCA_020723225.1 Desulfobacca acetoxidans
GTGGAACTCGGAGAGGTCCTTGGGGGTGACGGCCGCCAGTCCCTCCTTGGTGCCCCGGATGGGGTGGCCGTAGGGAAAGGCCCCGAACAGGTCTTTGTTGAAGGTGCGGGAGGCCACCACCATGGGCTCGTCTTCATCGCTCGTAAGCGACGCCAGGACCTGGGCCTTCTTGCGGGTCACCTCCGGGGGGGCAAAGGCCGGGTTCAGCAAGACATCCTGGAACAGTTCCAACCCCGGGGCCAGGTCCTTTTTGAGCACTGTGAGGCTCAGTTGCGCGAAGTCGTCCCCTCCCTCCGCGCCGAGCTTGGCCCCCAGGAAATCCAGCTCCTCGGCGATTTGGGCCGCCCCGCGCTTCTTCGTGCCGCTCATCAGGAGGCTGGCGGTGAGGTTGGCCAGACCCTCCTTCCCCTGGGGGTCTTGCAGGGTGCCGGCCTTAACCATCAGTTTGACGGTCACCAGGGGCAGCCCGGACTGCTCGGAGAAGAGCCAGACCAGGCCGTTGGGGAGTTTTTCCCGCACTCCCAGGACCTGGGCAGGAGCCGGGGGAGGGGAGGCGCCCCAAGCCGCGGCAGTCCAGACCAGGGCGATGGCCACCAAACACGAAAGGGCTTTAATTAATCTGTCCACCGGGAGAAAAGCGCTCCATTTTCGGCTTGTCGGTTTTAATGGGCGAGAGTATGCCCACATTGCGGTTCTCCGCCACCAGGTACTTTTTGGCCACCCGCTGCAAATCCGCGGGGGTCACCTGCAAGATTTTGGGTACGAACTCCTTGATCAGGCTCCAGCGGGCCACGGTCTCCAGCCGGCCCAACAGCATGCCCCGGAAAAAGAGGGAATCCAGGGACATATAAAAACCGGCCACCGTTTGGTTTTTCACTTTCTGCAATTCTTTTTCGCCCACCATCTCCGTCTGCAGGCGCTTCACTTCCGCTTCCAGCGCGGCCTCCAGTTGGGGCACGGTTTTTTCCGGCAAGGGCTGGGCATACAGGGTAAAGAGCGTGGGGTTGGCGGTGTCGAAATCATAATCCGCGCCCGCCTGGAGGGCCAACCGCTGCTGATAGATCAAATTATGGTACAGGCGGGAGCTGCGCCCCTGGGAGAGCACCCGGGACAGCACTTCCAGGGGATAGGCGTCCGGCCCCTCCCAATTGGGGGTATGGTAAGCCATGATGAGAAAAGGCAGTTGCGCCTCCCGGTTGACCACCACCCGGCGCTCGCCGTACTGGCGGGGTTCTTTGGCGGTGACCTTCGGGGGTTCCGGCCCCGCGGGAATGGCGCCGAAAGCGGCCTCGATCTCTTTCAGGGCTTCTTTGGGGTCGATGTCTCCCACCACCACCACCGTGCAGTTATTGGGCACATAATACCGCCGGTAATGCTGGAGGAAATCCTCCCGGGTCAGGGTCTCGATGTCGTTGAACCAGCCGATGACCGGCCATTGATAGGGATGGGCCTTGAAGGCCGCGGCCATGACCTCTTCAAAGAGAAAGCTCACCGGATCGTCTTCCGTGCGCAGGCGCCTTTCTTCCAGGACCACGTTCCGCTCGGTGGCAAAGTCTTCTTCGCCGATCTTCAGGCCCCGCATGCGTTCGGCTTCCATTGCCAGCCAGTTCTTCAATTCGGTCTTGGGGCCGTTTTCGAAATAGGCGGTATAATCCCGGCTGGTAAAGGCATTGTCGCTGCCTCCGGCCTTCTGCACCCGGCGGGAGAATTCCTTGGGGCCATACTTTTCCGTGGCCTTGAACATCAGGTGTTCCAGGAGGTGGGACACGCCGGTCTTGCCCAGTTCTTCGTTGCGGGAGCCCACCCTATACCAGATCTGCACGCTGATGATGGGGGCCCGGGATTCTTGCAGCACCAGGACTTTCAGGCCGTTGGGCAGGCGGTGCTCCACTACCCGGTCGAAGATGTCCGGACCGGGAGCCGCAGCCGCCCCGAAGAACATTCCCAGCAACAGGAGCCAGGCCAGGGCCATTAAGGGAGCAGGCAGCCATTTCCGGGCGCTTATTCGGGAACCGGGAGATTTTAGGGAGAGAATCAGGCTCATAGGCGGATGGTTAACGGCAAAGTTTTTTTGGCTAACAGCGGACCATGATTAATAATCTCGTCTTCCGGAGAAGTTGAGATTCCTGGAAGTTAATTGCTCAAACTATAAAATTATATTCTCTTGAAAGATAATGCAAGAGCCGTTAGGACGGCGGCGCCAAAATCCAGGGCCACGTCCTGGATAGACCCGGTTCGTGAAGTCACCAGAGACTGATGGAGTTCATCCGTCATGGAGGTCAACAAACAGAGGCCCAGGGACCAGAAGACGGCAAGGCGAAGGCGAGAGGAAAAACGCGCTGCAAAGGCGCGAAACCAGAGCCAGTAGAGAAACCCGTAAGTCATAACATGTCCGGCTTTCCGGAGATAGCCGTGGATCGTCTCCATATCCTTCACCTCCATAAAAGACAGGCAGGAAAGGAGGAATTGCAGCAATCTCCTGGAATGCCCGCTGGAACCCAGGTCCCCGGAGAGGCCTATGATACCCGCGGTGAACAGGAGGGGCGGCAGCCAGTAAAGGCAAAGCTGGCGGACTGATGACGCGTGCATGGCCTTGGTAAACATCATCCTCCCAGGATCGCGGCCACAAAGGCCTCGGCGTCGAAGGGGCGCAAGTCCTCCAGGCCTTCGCCCAGCCCCAGATAACGCAAGGGCAGGCCGGTTTCGTTGGCCACGGCCAGGGCCACGCCGCCCTTGGCGGTGCCGTCCATCTTGGTGAGGATGATGCCGGTAATGCCCACGGCCTCATGGAAGAGACGGGCCTGGCTCAGGGCGTTCTGGCCGGTAGTGGCGTCCAGAACCAGAAAGACCTCATGGGGCGCGCCGGAGAGTTTCTTGCCCGCGGTGCGGTACACCTTTTTCAGCTCCTCCATGAGATTCACCTTGGTATGGAGCCGCCCCGCGGTGTCGATGAACACCGTGTCCATGTCCCGGGCCAGGGCCGCGGCCAAGCCGTCGAAGACCACGGCCGCGGGATCGGCCCCGGCCTTTTGCCTGATAACCTCGGCGCCCACCCGTTCGCCCCAGATTTCCAACTGCTCCGCGGCCGCGGCCCGGAAGGTGTCTCCGGCGATGAGCAGCACCGTGCGGCCCTGGACGCGCTCCTGGTGCGCCAGCTTGGCGATGGTGGTGGTCTTGCCCACGCCGTTGACCCCCACCATCAGCACCACCCGGGGCCGGGCGGTGATCTCCGCCCCGGCCGGGGCCGTGAGGAGAGAGAGCA
>DYJG01000400.1 GCA_020723225.1 Desulfobacca acetoxidans
AAACGAACGGCCAGGTAGACGACGAGGAGCCAGGCCAGGCTGACGGACATCTTCGCCAGCATGGGGGTCTCGAAGGGCCTTTTAAAGGCCAAAGACGAAACTATGGATTCCAGGGCCGTCACCGCCAAACCCATGGCAATGGCCGACAACAGGAAGAAGAAAGGCAGCAGGCCCGTTTGCCAGAGGGGCGAGAGCTTGTGCCCGGCGATGATCATCAGCATGCCCAGGGAGGATTGGTGCATGGTGGGGAGCAAAATGCCCACCGCGGCGATGACCGGCAGCCAGCGTTCCAGGCGGTGCCGGAGAGCCACGGCCCGGTCGTTGCGGGGGTAACTCTCCAGGACTGTAGGCAGCAGCTCGATCCAGAGCACCAGCACGTAAGCGCCGATGCACAGCGCCACTTCCACCAGGACGGAATTGAAGTTGACGGTCCACGGCAGAAAGAGCTTGTAACCGTTCCAGTAGCGGCCGATGTCCAGGAAGATGGCCAACCCCGCCAGGGAGTAGCCGAAGACGCTGGTCAACACCGCGGAGCGCACTACCGGGTGATACTCCCAACGGTTCAAGGCGTAGACCAGGAGGGCGACGGCGTAGCCCCCGCAGCCCAGGGCGGTGCCCACCAGCACGTCGTAGGTGATCCAGATCCCCCAGGGGTAGCCGTCGCTGAGGTTGGTTACCGCGCCCAGGCCGGCGATATAACGGTAGATCATGAGGATGACGCCGATCAGGGCCACCGCGGCAAAGGCCAGAAACGGCTTGGTGACCACCTTTCCGCCTAAAGGTTCCCATTCGGTGGAAGTCCGGGCTTCGATTGCCGCCAGAAGGGACTTGCTGACTTTTTTGCCACCTGCAGATGCATTGAATTCAGACATTGTCGCCTCCCGGATCAGGGCAATTCATGGCCGGTGGTGTTTTTATAGATCAGGTAAAAGAGGCCGCCCAGGACCACATAAGGTACGATCATCCCCTTATAAAGGGTGTGGTACAGGGTTTCGGAGGCCCCGGCCTGGGATTCGGGCGCTAGCTGCGGCAGACCCAGTTTGGTGAAGGGGACGTTGGCCAGCATGAGCACCTGGGTGCCCCCGCCTTCCTTTTCTCCGTAGATATGATTCAGGTAAGGGGTCACCTGGCGGGGGGCCTTATGCGCCGAATCGACTCGCTGCACCGGGTAGTCGGCAAACCGGCCCACCGGGAGAGCCAAGCGTCTCTTGGCCTCTTTCAGGAGGTCCTGGACGTTGCCGAAAATGGAAGCGCCGGTGGGACAGAATTCGCAGCAGGCCGAATAGCCGCCCTGGGCGATCCGATGGTCGCAGAGGTAGCATTTGACGATCTGGGGGAAGGCCTGGTCCCATTGGAATTTGGGGATGTTATAGGGACAGGCGATCTGGCAGTAACGGCAGCCGATGCAGTTGTCTTTATTATACCGGACGACCCCGGTTTTCATGTCTTTGGTGAGGGCCGTCACCGGGCAGGCGGAGACGCAGGCCGGATCGACGCAATGCATGCAAAAGCGCCGGATAAAGGAATAGCCGTTGATCTCCTGGTCCTTGTTGTGGGCCGTGCCGTTGCTGTAAAGCTTGACGATATTGACGGTCTTGGCGGACAGATCTATGGGATCGTCCCAGATTTCACCGGGGTGGTAATGGTCCGGAGGCAGCTTGTTGTATTCTTTGCACGCGGTCATGCAGGCCTTGCAGCCGATGCAGACCGTGGCGTCGAAGAGAATACCCTTGGCCTCGGGCAGGCGGGGCGCCGGGGGCCGGGCCAGGGCCGTCCCCGGGGCGAGATTGGACGCCAACATCAGGCCCCCGCCGGCTGACACCTTCAGAAAATCTCTGCGGCTGAGTCCCATAGGCTATTCCTTTTTGGTCTCGGGGCCGGAGTCGGGTTTTGCTTTGCCCAATTTCAAGGCGGTGGCCGCGGCTGCGCCTGCGGCCAACCCGGCTAGGCCGGCGACCACGCCCACCGCGGTGGCGGAGACCCCGTGGCCCTCCGGGGCTTCAATGGGGGCATAGGCGGTGGGCGGAGTCAGGCGAAGTTCCGCGCCCCCCGGCCGGATTCCTTCCTTCGGGAGGCCCGAGGGGGTGAAATACTTCAGGCTGGCCTGCTCGGGTATGGGCTTGGTGAAGCCCACGCCTTTCTCGGAGCAGCCGAAACAGGGGCAGCCGGTGCCCACCGGCCAGCTCCGGGGACCCACGTCGCCGAAAAGTTGCTCGGGGCAGTTGTTAAAAGTCTCCGGCCCCTTGCATCCCACTTTGTAAAGGCACCACCCCCGGCGGTGGCCTTCGTCGCCGTACTCCAGGGCGAAGCGGCCGGCGTCGAAATGGGCCCGGCGCTCGCAGCCCTCGTGGATGAGGCGGCGATAGGCGAACATGGGCCGGCCCTTGTCGTCCAATTCCGGCAGTTTCTTGAAGGTCAGGACGTAGAGCACGGTGGCCAGGAAATTGTAAGGATTCGGGGGGCACCCCGGAATATTGATGGTTTTGTATTTGCCGCCCAGGGCTTCGGCGGTGCCCACCGCGCCGGTGGGGTTGGGGGAGCCCGAAGGGACGCCGCCCCAGCAGGAGCAGGAGCCGATGTTGATGATGGCCATGGCCAGGGGCGCGGTCTCCTGGAGGATCTGCAGCACGGTCTTGCCGCCGATCTGGCAGTAGATGCCGCCGTCCTTCATGGGGATGGAGCCGTCCACCACCAGGATGAACTTTCCCTTGTTGTCGTCGATGGATTTCTTGCGGGCCTCCTCCGCCAGGTGTCCCGACGGGGTGCTCAAGGTCTCGTGGTAATCCAGGGAGATGAGTTCCAGGATCAATTTCTCCACCGTGGGGTGGGTGGAGCGCAGCAAGGTTTCGGAACAGCCGGTGCATTCCTGGCCCGAAAGCCAGATGACCGGGGGACGTTTCAAGGCAGCCACGGCTTCGGCGATTTTGGGACCCATGCTTAAAGGCAGGCCCATGCCCGCGGCGGCCACGGCGCAGAACTTCAAAAAGTCCCGGCGGGAAACCATCCCGAAATGGCTGGGGAGGGTTTGAGAAAGTTTGCATTTTTCTTCCTTCATACATCCTCCGGCTTGAATATTTGGGGCGGGGTACTGCTAACTTTGTGTTGCGGGACCGGTAAAAAAAACCTGAAATAAGGCTCCCTATGTGAAAACATCTCAACTAAAGCACATGTTCAAAGAAAAAGGCAATTGTAAAAAATTATTGTGAAAATTTTCTTATATAGATACTGACAATTTCAGGATTAATTCCGAGTAATTAAGTA
>DYJG01000401.1 GCA_020723225.1 Desulfobacca acetoxidans
TCAATGCCAGCCGATTGGCTTCGGAGTGCTTGCCGATATTGGTGAAGGACTCCTGGATGATGCGATAGAGATTGATCTGATCCGGTGGCGGCAAAAGGCTGTCGATTTCTTCGATATTGCAGACGCAACTCTCGATACTGCCGTGATTCCGGCAGAATTCGTCGCAGAGATTCTTGATGGCCGCGGATAGGCCCAGGTCCTCAAGGATGGCCGGGCTCAGATCCCGGGAGAGTTGCCGGATATTCTCCACCATGGCCTGGAGAAATTGGAGCAGTTGCTCACAATCGGCCACCATGCCTTTTTGTTCCTTTCTGGGCTTTAGCTTTCCGAGTTTCTCCTTGCTGGCGCTGATCCGCAGTTTCATGCCCAGAAGAGTCTGCCCCATATCGTCGTGAAGTTCCTGGGAGATGCGGCGACGCTCATCTTCCTGAACCCTGAGGAGCCTGATGTATAGATGGCGTAGATTCTGCCGGGATCCCTTCAAGGCTTCTTCCGCGCGTTTGCGCGCAGTAATGTCTAGGCCCATCTCCAGTACTGCGGAACTGCCGTCGACGTCCACAAAAGGGTAATCGTAAAGCTGGTAGGTGTGGCCGTCGGCAGTGGTCCACTCGAACTCCTGAGGGGTCTGGTCCTCGAAGGCCCGGAAAGTGGGGCACTTCTCGCAGAGGATTTTACAGCCGTGGAGGAATTCGTAACATGGCCTGTCCCCGGGGTCGCCGAAGCGCTCCCGGAAATAGCGGTTCACAAAAGAGCAGGTATAATCCGAGGCATACAGGCAGATGTAAGCCGGCAGGCCTTCAAGCAGGGAAAAAAGCCGTTGGCGCTCGACTTTGATGGCCTCTTCAGCACATTTGCGTTCGCTGATATCGTGGCCTACCACGATAATGCCCGCGGCTTGCCCCTGGCTATCGAGGAGGGGATTGGCATTCCACAGGAACATCCGCTCCGTGCCGTCCCGCAATTTTAAGGGAAACTCCGACCCTCTAATGATCCTGCCGTCCAGCACTCTCTTTTCACCGGCCGCGGCCAATTCCCTGGCCCCCTCCGGCACCAGCAACTCCACGACGTCCTTTCCCACCACCTCGTCCCGGGAATAGCCGAAGGCAAGTTCCGCCTCCCGGTTGAATTCCCGGATGCAGCCGGCGGCGTCAATGAACATGATCAGGCTGCCCGCGGTCTGAAAGAGGGTGCGGAACCGGGCTTCGCTCTCCCGGAGTTTCTCCGCGGTCAGGTGATGCTCTTCCATCTCTCGGAGGAGCTGCCGGTTGGCCTCGGTAAGTTCGGCGGTGCGCTCGATGACCCGCTGTTCCAGTTCCTCATGGGCTTTATGCAGTTCCGCCTCGGCCTGGCGGCGGATGGTGATGTCCCGGGCGAGGCCCAGGCTGACCGGCTTTCCTTTATAATCCACCAGGTGGGCATTGACCTCCACCGGTATTCTGCGGCCGTCTTTGGCCATGTGCACCGTTTCAAAGAGGATGTGTTTTTCGGCCCGGAGTTTCTCTAACCGTGCAGGAATCAGCGGCACTTCTTCGGGAGCGTCGATGTCTGTTATGGCTAACTTCAACAACTCTTCCCGGGTATATCCTAATCTCTTACAAGCCTCTTCATTCACTTCCAAAAATCTATCCGGATTTTCTTCTGAGGCGGAGATGACAAAGATTGCATCATTGATATTGTCAAATAGCTGCTTGTAGCGACGTTCACTTTCTTTGGTTCTAATAACATATCTAGAAACGATAAGCCCGTAGATGAGAAAGCTTATTACTATCACTGCACGGATATAGATTTCATGGCCGGGAATATCTGCTATTAATAAACTATAAAACGGCAGGTGATAAAATATAATGGTGTCCATAACAGCATCGAACACCCATACAGCCAGACCGGCAATAATAGAAAATATGATTACTTTGTGTTCATCTTTAATCATGGCCAATTGTTTCTCGCGGCGTGTTTTCCGGCTCCCGTGGTTGGCGTAGCGCTAAAGCCGAAACACCGGGCCGCAGGAGGGGATATAATAGTTTTAAGTTAATTATCAAATATAAAAACACAAGGGCCGGTGGTCGCGGGGATACGACGAAATCCTGAGGAAAGATGATTTGTGGGAACGGTCTAAGATGCGGTTTGGGCTTTATGCTCGACGATCGAATCAATCACCATCGGCACCGCTGGGAATTTCCATGTCGGTTTGAATAAAATCTTCAAAAGCCGCTTCATCCTCTGCCAGCGCTTCTTCTTCCGTCTGTTCCTCATAATGGGCCAGAACCCGGCGTATTCTAACCTCATCCCAGCCTGGCGGAAAATTCTTTTCTTCCATTATATTTTCTTAAAGGCCGCATTACTATTCATGGCGACATAAATAATTGGGCATTATTAATCTCTGCGTTCTCTAAGTCTCTGCGAGATAAAAAGGTTTCTCGCAGAGGCGCAGAGGCCGCAGAGAATGTCAACCGCGGTTAATTAAGTCGCTCAGTATAAAGCCTTATTCAGTTTTACTGCTAACTGCTTACTGCTCACTGCTCACATATCCTACTCCACCCAATAATTCGGCGCCTCCTTCATGATGATTACGTCGTGGACGTGGGATTCTTTCAGGCCCGCGGGGGTGATGCGGACGAATTTGGCTTTCTGCTGCAGTTCCGGGATGGTGCGGCAGCCCACGTAGCCCATGCCGGAGCGCAGGCCCCCCATCAGTTGGTAGATGACGTCCGGGAGCTTGCCCCGGGAGGGCACCCTGCCGACGATTCCTTCGGGCACCAGCTTGCATTCCAGGTCGAAGTCCTCCTGGCAGTACCGGTCCCGGGAGCCCGCCTTCATGGCCTCCAGCGACCCCATGCCCCGGTAGATCTTGTAGCTCCGCCCCTGGAAGATCACCGTCTCCCCGGGACTTTCGTCCGTGCCCGCGAAGAGGCTGCCGATCATCACCACATCCGCGCCGGCGGCCAGGGCCTTGGTGACGTCTCCGGAGTATTTGATGCCGCCGTCGGCGACCAGGGGGATGTCGGCTTTGCGGGTGGCCGCCGAGCAGTCCATGATGGCGGAGAGCTGGGGCACCCCCACCCCGGCGATCACCCGGGTGGTGCAGATGGAGCCGGGCCCCACCCCCAGCTTCACCGCGTCCACCCCGGCCTTGATCAGGTCTTCGGCCCCTTGGGCAGTGGCCACGTTGCCGGCGATCAGCTCCACCTGGGGGAATTCCCGTTTGGTGGCCTCCACCGCCTGAATCACCCGCTGGGAGTGGCCGTGCGCGGTGTCG
>DYJG01000402.1:0-2802 GCA_020723225.1 Desulfobacca acetoxidans
TCCTATCAAACCCAGATTAAGATAAATCTAAAAAGGCTTTTCCGACAGCCTCGCCACTTGATCTCCCGGTCCTCGGCGATGACAAAGGCATGGTAGTCGACAAACTCCCCGGGGGTCTCGCCGTGGATGACCATGCGCCATCGCCCCACATGCTGTAACTCTTTGCCTTGTTGACGGGGAGGACAGTAGATGGTGGCCAGGCAGTGGCTTTCGAACATCCGCATCGATTGGTGGAGGTCCAACAAGGTGCCGTCAGGAGTATACAGCCAGAATACCAGGGAACTGGCCGCGGCTTTTTTCCAAGCAAGGATGGCCGTGAATTTCCGGGCGGAACGGTTGAGATCGAAGTATTCCACCGCCTGGCACTCCTTGGGATAGAATCGGCCCGTGTGATGGTGCGCCAGTGCGGGTGAGCCTCCGGCCAGGCAATTGCACAAATCGACAAAGTAGAGGAGGTCCAGGTCGGTCTCGGGGTCGGACGTGCCCCGGTAAAACCCGCCGGTGGCATCGGCGATCGACTGCAACAGGGTGGCGTACTCGGCGGTGATGCCGATGCCGATGGGATGGACTGTAGTGTTATAGGTAACGATATCCGTCCCGGCGTGCGCCGGCACACCGGCATGTCCCCCGCAGATCCAGCCGCCGCTGTCGATGATTTCAAAGTGAGCGCCCACCTGGGTGACCTTGGGTTCGATATTCTGCATGCCGTCGGTGCACAGGATGGCAACCCGCTTCTGTGTGCTGGCCGAGAGAGTGTTGAAAGCGGTCTGCAACCCCGCGCCCATGGCCGTACAATTCCCGGTGCCATGGGCGTTGATCTGGCCGCGTAGGGCGGCCCAATTAACCGGGATGGAAAACAGTTTCTGCCCCGCCACCTGATATTCAGAGGCGTCGTCAGTAAACCAGACAAGACCCATGCGGTCGTCAGCCTGCCCATGATCTTGGAGAAAATCGGTGATCATGCTGGCCGCCTGTTTCATCATGGTCAGCTTCGAATCGCCCCCCGGGTCGCTGTGAGAGGGGCTGTTCATGCTGTCGGAAACGTCCATCACCATTTCCAGATCAACGGGGGCTCTGGCATAAATGACGTCCTGGAGCTGGCCTTCCAGATACGCTTCCGAAACTGCCCCCCCGATATCTTTCTGGATTGTGTGGTCCCGTCCAATGATGAATAGCTGGGGCCAGCCAGGTATGGGATCAACGTAAGAATGAAAAAAGGGGTCGCCAGCGGGGTCCTGGACCGCCGGAAAGGTTGCTCCCAGGCCCGTCAGCCAGGTGTCTCCATCATTTTCATCTCCGCCCTCGCTGGAATGCACTGCCACTACTAGAACACCGTGGCCGGAGTATTCGGTCCACAAGTTCTGCAACCGCGGAACCTCCGCGGTGCAGTAATGTCACCAGTGGGCCACAAAGGCTAAGATAATTACCTTTCCCCAATGGTCGGAAAGGGTGAAAGGGGTATCATTGATAAAATCATTTCCTGAAAAGTCCGGGGCATCATCTCCTATTCCTGGCATGGTGGGCCTCCTTTCCAATATCTTGGAAGTGGCAGAGATGATAAAGATAGCCTTACTGTGCGGTTAATCCTGCGTTAAGGGTTTGCATCCGCCTCCATACCAACCTGGCTTCGCTCTGGAGGCAGACAGGCGTTGCCGCCATCCAAGACATGATGAATGAGACGTTATCTCCGCAATAATTACCCTCCTTTCTTATGGTAATAGCCCAGAATATTTTTATATGTTTTGGATAAAAATAGGAAGAGACGCTATTTTTGTGGGAAAAAACAGCCTGAAACAAAAATAGCGTCCGTCCCTATTTTCCCCGCTTTGCTAAAACCCCTAAGCGAGCCACCGCCTCCATATATTCGGTAAAGCCCACCGATAGAATATCGTTATGGTTGGCGCCCTCCACTTTGATGAGGGTTTTTTCACTGGATTGACTGGCCTCATAAAGGGCCTGCCCCTCGGCAAAAGGTATGATGTGGTCGAATTCAGCGTGGATGACCAGGAGTGGCTTTTTCCAATCCTTAATTTTGTCCACATTGCGAAACCCGCTCTCTTCCCTGAATCCCAGGGCTTGCACGTCCACCCCCAAAAGTTCGAGAAGAGGCCCGGCGTAAGCAAAGCCGCTCTCGATAATAAGCCCGTCAAGCCGCTCTTGATATCGAGACGCCAGTTCCAGGGCGGAGGCGCTCCCCAATGAACGGCCCATGACCAACAAGGGGCCGAAAAATCCATGTTGGCTTAACCATTCCTGGGCAAAGTCGAAAATAACGTGACAATCGCGCATCATGGCGGTCACTGTGGGGGTTCCGGTGGAACGGCCATAACCGCGATAATCCACCGGGAAGAAGTTGAGTCCCTTTCGCACGTAAATCGGTCCCAATTCCTCGTAATCCGCTACGATTTCCCCGTTGCCGTGGAAGAACAGCAGAGTGGGCGCAGTTGTTCCCGCGGCATAAAAGCGTCCGCCGATAACCACTTCCGGAGCCACCGGGATGAACATTTCCTTGGCAGAGGTGGGAGGATTAAATAAGGCCAACTCCGGCCGGGGGTGAAACAGACGCAGGAGCACTTCGGGGACGTCCAGGGCGGCATAATCCGGGGCGGGGGCGGCAATCATCTTGTAGACTCCTCAATGATCGAATTTAGACAGAGCGAGGCATCATTTGCCATGAAGGAATTGCATGGAAGGATTAAGGGGATGCCGCTGCCGTTTCCTTAAACAGCCTATTCACCAACTCCTCCAAGCTCAAGCCCTGCCAGGCCGCTGAGTCGTTTTCGATCAATGCCCTTAGGCTTC
>DYJG01000402.1:2812-3256 GCA_020723225.1 Desulfobacca acetoxidans
GGCCAGGTCCGGTTCCCCGGCCAGGGAGCGGGCCAATACCTCTCCCCGGGCCTGGCGCAGACAGTCCAACACTTCTTTCACCGTGGCCCGGTCCAGGGGCAGTCCCGGGAGGAAACGGGGCGAAGTCTTGGGATCGGTGCAGGCCATCTGCACCACCAGCTTGCAGTCCTGGAGCGCCTCGGCCACCCGCAACGCCAGGTTATTTCCCCTAGGAAGCAGGCCCGTCAGCTCCTCCAGGGACAGGGGGTCCTGGCGCCGCAAAAAGCGGACGCTGATGGCCGCCAAGCCGGCCAGGGCCAGGTATTCGTCCACCGGCTCCGGCACCGACGACGGCCGCCGGTATTCCCGGGTGAGGCGCTCCAGGTGCTGGTGGGCGTAGGCCACTTCGGTGCCGAAGAGCACGATGAGCCAGGACCAGAACATCCAGATCACCAGAAAGAGCAG
>DYJG01000403.1 GCA_020723225.1 Desulfobacca acetoxidans
TCCAAGGCCGCATGGAATACGGCCCCCGGGCCTTGGGCAACCGCAGCATCCTGGGGGACGCCCGCCAGGCGGAGATGCAGAAAAAGCTGAATTTAAAGATCAAATACCGGGAGGGCTTCCGGCCCTTCGCCCCCTCGGTGCTGATGGAAGACATGCAGGAATATTTCGATCTGGATCGGGAATCACCCTACATGCTGCTGGTGGCCCCGGTCCAGGAGAAAAGGCAGAATCCCCTGCCGCCGGGATATGACGGCCTGCCTCTCTTTGAACGGCTCTACCATCTCCGTTCCGATATCCCGGCCATCACCCACGTGGACTACTCCGCCCGCATCCAGAGCGTGCATCAAGACACCAACCCCCGGTACTGGCGTTTGATCGAGGAGTTTAAAAAGCAGACCGGCTACGGGGTGATTGTGAATACCAGCTTCAACGTCCGGGGCGAACCCATCGTCTGCACCCCGGAAGACGCGTACCGCTGTTTCATGCGCACGGAGATGGACTACCTGGTGATGGGCGACTACCTCTTCGACAAGAAGGCGCAGCCCGCCTGGCGGGAAGAGGAAGACTGGCGGGATACCTACGAATTGGATTAAAGAGGCTGTAATAGATTAGAGTTTTATATATCCCCCCACAGTCTCAACGTTTCGAGTTGTTGCCTGGGTGTTCCGTAATTAAACATGAACTCACACTTCGACGAGCCACCGAGTGTAGCTCAACCGCCCCAGCCGTTGACAATCCGCCAAATATCCCAGCTGCCTCACATCACCGCGCCATAAGCGCGAACACGCCCCATCCAAGGTATTCACGCGTGTACGCGGCGTAGCGTTTTGGTTCCAAGGTCAGTTTGGCTCGAACATCTTTCGCGAACTCGTCGTCGGGATTGGCTTCAAGCCATCGGCGCATGGTGAGCCACTTGGCCGCCTCGTACCTATCCCAGCCTTCTTGGTCTGCCAAAACCATTTCCACAACGTCGTAGTCGAGGTCGTCGAAAGACGCGAGAAGTTCTGGAAGCATGAGAAAGTCGGAGATAGAATCGGCAAGGCATCCCTTGGCAACGTCTTCCGTCGGTGGTAACTGTAGCCAGTAGGGCTCGCCGATGAGGATGATTCCTTTGGTGCGGAGACTCTTCGCCAGAAGCTCGATGGTGCCGGCGACTCCCCCACCGATCCACGTGGCACCGAGACAGGCTGCCACACCGACCTTTTCGTCGGCGACGTAGCCGACAGCGTCGCCGTGGATGAACTCGACTCGATCGGCGACTCCGAGTTCTTCAGCGCGGAGTTTCGCTTGCTCGGTGAACAACTGGCTCATGTCGATGCCGACGCCGATGATTCCGTAATCGCGTGCCCAGGTGCACAGCATCTCGCCCGAACCGCTGCCGAGGTCGAGCACACGAGCCCCCGATTCCAGACGCAGCGCCGCGCCGAGAGTGGCGAGCTTTTCGGGTGTGAACGGGTTATGGATGCGGTGAGCACTTTCGGTAATGGTGAAGATACGTGGGATGTCCAATGCAGAAACTCCTTTTACTAAGTTGTGTAATAACTTGAATATATCCTTAATCTTTTTATTTGTTAGTGGTTGCCTTACTAACTAATCCTCTCTCCCGCAACACCCGGCTCATCTCCTTAGCCACCATCATCCTGCCGGCATCCGCCAGATGCACGCCGTCGTGCCGGTACACCGGCTCGGTCCGGGAGCACAGAATATTCTGGAAATCGACGAAATAGGGCTTATCCCGGAGGCGCCGAGCCAGGGCCTCATACGTCACCTGGAAATTTTCGCGCACCGCCAGGAAGCGGGTCTGGTTAATGGCATAGTCCTTTTCCATCTCCCGCACCGCCGGGGCCACCTCGCAGGTCTCCACCCACAGGATCGGCTGCCAGAAGAGCAGGAATTTCGCCCCGTAAAACTCCGCCTGCTGGTTGACGTAATCATATCTTTGCGCAGTCATTTCCACAAACCGGCGCAGGTCCTCGTCGTCCGCCTCGATGGGAATCACGGTTTGCTGGAGCTTGTTGATGCCCTCCAGGGTAAAGGAGGCGTTCACCGCGGCCACCAGGGGTTTGAGCAGGCCGTAGAAGCTGCGGCGGTGGCTCTCGATCAGGGCCTGGAGCCTTTGAAAGCCGTGATGGGCGTAAGGGGTGCGGTTTTGGGAAAAATAGACGCATTCGTTGGCCCCGTCCATGTAGATGATCAGGTTGGGCCGCGTAGGGTTTTCAATCAATAATTTCTGGAGATACTTGGTCTCCAGCAGGGAGTTGAAGGAGTTCTCCCCGAAATTCAAGACCGTGAAGGACTGGGTTGGTTCGTTCCGGTTGAGAATCCCCGCCAGGAAGCTGGGGATGGTCTTGGCGTCGTCTTTGGTGGTGCCCCCCCGCAGGGTGGAGCCGCCGAACATCCAGATGGCGCGGCGGTTTGGGGAGGCCGCGGCTGTAGGAGGGTTGTTGGCCGTGGGCCGTTGGCCTTCCTGAAAGAGGGTGTAGGGGTCGTAATTGACCCGGCTGCCCTCCCAGACGCTCCCGTAAATAAAGAAGTTGCCCAGGGTGAGGAGCAGGAAGCTCAGAACTTCCGCAGCCGCCAGGATAATGATCACCCATTTGACGAGGGATAAAATCAGGCGCAGGAATTTTTTCACGATAGTTACCAGGTTCCCCTTGCATAGGAAATAGACTTGCAAGGTAACCCATTGATAATTAGTATTCTTTTAACGAAAAATGGAAAAGGAAAAACGTTCCTACTCCGCGGTGGGATTTTAACAAGGAGCGGAAGCGGATGCAAGGTGGAGGGAAGATCGTGGCGAAACCGGGTAACACGAGAAAGGAACGCGACAGCCTGGGGGAAATCGACGTCCCGGCAAACCGTTATTGGGGCCCGGGAACTGAGCGGGCGCTGCTCCATTTTGCCATCGGCGAAGACAAAATGCCCCTGGAGGTGATCCGAGCCCTGGCCCTGGTCAAGAAGGCCGCAGCCCTGGCCAACCGGGAACTGGGGAGGCTCCCGGCGGATAAAGCGGAGCTGATTATCCGGGCCGCGGAGGAAGTCCTGGCGGGCAAGCTGGATGAAAATTTTCCCTTGCACGTCTGGGTGAGCGGGAGCGGCTCCCAGGCCAACATGAACGTCAACGAAGTCATCGCCAACCGGGCCATCGAGTTGGCGGGCGGGGTCCTGGGGAGTAACGACCCCATCCATCCCAACGACCATGTCAATATGTGCCAATCCAGCAACGACGCCTTTCCCACGGCCATGCACCTGGCCG
>DYJG01000404.1 GCA_020723225.1 Desulfobacca acetoxidans
CTTCTTCACGGGCCTCTAAATAGTCTCCTTTTTTATAAAGGGCCACTGCATTCTCTTGGTTGGATGCTGTCACAATAGCCCTAAATTCAAATCCTTTAGATAATAGATTTTTCTCACGCCATCCATTTCCATTAACGCCAAATATAATACTTATAATGATCTGTACAATAGAAGCTATCGCGCTGACATCTCCAACACTTGCCGCTCCAATTAATCCTAACATTATAAAAATTGGCAATATTATTCCACCAAGTAACCACATTCTTTTTACAAGTGGCCAAATAGGGGGGAAAAAGAAAGCAGGCCACGACCAACCTTGTTTAATGGCTTCAATATTGCCATTCCGATGTTCGAAAACCTTATATTTCATCTTATTTTCCTCCTTTATTGTTAAAAAGATCGAAAATAACGTATCCTGTTAAGAAAAGAAAAATATATCAGATTTTATTCTTGAAATCCACGCTGATTCCATATAAGATACCATCGCAATTAATAAAAATTATTAATGATAGATTCTTTAAAGAGGACAGTTGCTTGTTAACATTTATGTAGTTGCTCAACAAACAGCTTATCAGCAACAATGTCTTATTAATCAATTCTGCCACAATCAACCCATTTTAAAAAGCCTCTTATCTAAGGGATTCGGGCCTACGCCTTCCTCCGACGCCGCAAAACCCAACCCCAGTATCTTTTTTAGCCTTTCCAATGCGTTCATGTCGGCCTCCTCTTTACCTCCCTTTTGCTGTTCAGAGTGGGACAATCCTTATCCTTTAGCCGAAATCAGGCGGTTTCCTTGGCCGCTTTGACCTCCAAAATGCTGTCGCTGTCCTCCTTTTCCGGATTTTACCTAAGAATTTGTTCATCTTGGAGCAAGATGTCAATCTAATCCCATGTTAGCACAAATTATAAGGAAAAAGTAATTTTCCCAAAATTTTGGGAAGATCGGGAAGAGTGAGCAGTGAGCAGGGTTTTAAACGGGCGAACCTTGTGTTCGCCCAGATGCATTCAGGGCGAACACAAGGTTCGCCTACAAAAAACATCCCTACTCACTTCATGAAATGGCGCTTCAGCCGCCAGCGGTTCCACCAGCGTCTGCTGGGGCTGTGGGGCGCGGCCGCCTTGGCCCGGGGCCAGTCGGGGTTGAAGAGGAGTTCCAGGAGGTGCAGGGAGTGGCGGCCCATGTTGACGAACTTGGCCCGGCAGGTGGCGCAGTAGATCACCAGGTCGTGTTTGGCCTCGGAGAGGCGGAACGCGGTCATCTTCTTGGCCAGGGGATTGTCCACCGCGGGCACCAGGCCCCCGGCGCCGCAGCAAATGGTGCGTTCCCGGCTGTGCGGCATTTCTTCTAATCGATGCCCCGCAGCGGTTACCAACTCCCGCACCGCGTCCTGCACCACCGGCATGTGCCGGGCGCCGCAGGGGTCGTGGACGTGGAATATTGACCCTTCCGGGCTTAAAGCGGTTTCCGGCAGCCCGTGTTCCAACATCACTTCATAAAGGGAGCGGGTTTTGATCTCCGGGCGGTAGGCGTTCAGGGTGTTGAGGCAGTGAAGGCAGGCGCCGATGATCTCCTGGGCCCCCAGTTTCTCAAATTCCGCGGCCACCTGCGCGGCCACCCGTTCCTGGACTTCTTCTTCCCCCATCATCATGCTTGGTGCGCCGCAGCAGTTAAGCATGATGCCGGTGTGGGGGAGTTTTTGCCGGAGATAGTCGTACGCGGCTTTCACCAAGTGGGGGAAGTAGCCCGGCAGGGAACAGCCGGGGAAAAAGACTTGCTTGGCTTTGCCCGTGGCCGGTTCCGGGCGGCTCAGGGTGAATATGGGGTGGGTGCCCCATTTGACGTAGTCTTGGACGCCTTTATGCTGCGGTAGTGGGCCTTTTCCTTCAGTCACCAGATTTCGGCGGTGATCCAGGCAGGCCAGGCCCGCGTGCAGGTCCTTGGGGCAGACGGCCTGGCAGAGGCCGCAGTAATGGCAGGAGTACGGAATGAGAGGTTCCGCCTCCCCCCGGGACTCCAGGAGCCGGACGATCCCTTTTTCCGTAAAAGGAAAATCATGGACGTAGTGTTGCAGGAAGGTGCAGTTTTTGACGCATTGGGAGCAGGCGCAAGATAGGCACCGGGCCGCCTCTGCTGTTGCCGCGGCCGGAGAAAACCCCGATTCCACTTCCGCCGCGGGATTTGCGCGCCTTGCGGCCACCGGCAGGTCGGGCATGGGTGTCCGGGGAGCGGCAGGCACGCCGGTAAGATCCACGATCAAATCCGTGGACCGGCTCGTTAAAGGCGGCAGGTCCAGAGGAAGCGGCTCTTTTTGCAGATAGGCGTGAATGGCCAAAGCGCCCCGGCGGCCCGCGGCAAAGGCCTCCACCGCCGTGGCCGGGCCGGTGACCAGGTCGCCGCCGGCAAAGACCCCGGGGATTTTGGTGTGCAGGGTCACGGGGTCCGCTTCCAGGCGGTGGACGGTGGCGGTGTCGAAGGCCAGGCCGGGGCCGAAAAAGCCGAAATCCGCGGTCTGCCCCGTTGCGGTGATCACTGTGTCCGCCTCCATAGTGAATTGGGAGCCGGGCACCGGCAGAGGGCAGAGTCGGCCGTCGGCGTCGGGCTCGCCCAATACGGTTTTTTGGAGCAACAATCCCTGGACCCGGGATTCCCCCAAAATCCGCACCGGCATGGCGAGGAAGTGAAAATGCACCCCTTCCAGCCTGGCCTCCGCCACCTCCGAAGCCGGCGCGGGCATGAGTTCGGCAGTGCGGCGGTAGAATAAGTGCACCTCCTGCGCGCCGCTGCGCCAGGCGGCCCGGGCCGCGTCCAGAGCGGTGCTGCCGCCGCCGACGACCGCCGCCCGCTTCCCCACCGGGTAGGGCTGGCCGGAATTAAAGGCCTTAAGAAAAGCGAGTCCGTCTACAACTCTGTCGAGGTCTTCCCCCGGAACCTGGAGGGAGAGGCTTTTATGGCTCCCCAGGGCCAGAAAGACCGCGGCAAAATCCCGGCGCAGCTCCTCGAGATGCAAGTCCCGGCCGATGCGGGTGCGGAGGCGCAGCTCCACCCCCAGCTTCTCCAGGACGGCCAGTTCCCGGTCCAGGACTTCCCGAGGCAGGCGGAAGACGGGGATGTAGGAGCGCAGCGCGCCTCCTAGGGAGCCTTCCGCCTCGAAGAGAGTGACGCCGTATCCCAGGCGGCGCAGTTCATACGCGGCCATCAGGCCCCCGGGGCCGCCCCCCGCCACGGCCACCCGTTCGGGCCGGTCTGGGCCGG
>DYJG01000405.1 GCA_020723225.1 Desulfobacca acetoxidans
AGTCCCACGACCTTGGTCGTTTAAAGGAGGCGGTGCGCCGCCTCTTGCCGTCCCAGGCCGCATAGGGGCGGCAGACAGACTGCGGAGGAAGCAGATGGCCATCATGGAAATCAGTGTCACTCCCCTGGGATTGGGTCACCCGAGCGTAGGCGATTATATTGCTGAGGTTCCGAAGTATCTGCGCCGGGAAAATATTAGCCACCAGCTCACCGACATGGGCACCCTGGTCCACGGAGACGCCTCCCGCCTCCTCGAAGTGGCCCAGGCCCTGCATGAGCTGCCCTTCGCCAAGGGAGTGAAGCGGGTGGTCACCCACATTACCATCGATGACCGCCGTGATAAGGAGGTTCGCCTGGGCGACAAAACCACTTCGGTTCAGGCCCGTCTCGCCTAAAAAGTTATGGCCAATTCCACTCGCGATTACTACTCCGTCCTGGGGGTGCCCCGGGATGCCAGCCCCGAGGAAATCAAGAAGTCATACCGCCAGGTGGCCATGCAGTACCACCCGGACCGCAATCCCGGCGACAAGGAAGCGGAGGAGCGGTTCAAGGAGGCCGCGGAGGCCTACGAGGTCCTCCGGGACCCGGAAAAGCGGCGTCTCTACGACCGCTACGGCAAAGAGGGTGTGTCCTCCACCGGCTTCACCGGGTTCCGGGATTTCTCCGACATCTTCCACGCCTTCAGCGACATCTTCGGGGATGTCTTCGGTTTCGGGGGGCCGTCAGGGCCGCAACCCCAGGCGGGCAACGATCTCCGGTATGACCTCTCCCTGGATTTCATGGACGCGGCCCTGGGCACGGAAGTGACCCTGGAGGTGCCCCGGGTGGCCAACTGCCGCACCTGCGGGGGCAACGGCGCCAAACCCGGAACCAGAAAAATTCCCTGCACCCAATGCGGCGGCCGGGGGGTGATCTCCCGGACGCACGGCATCTTTCAGATCACCACCACCTGCCCCCGGTGCCAGGGGTTGAAGGAGTTCATCTCCGAACCCTGCCCCGCTTGCCGGGGTGAAGGCCGGGTCCGGGAAAAGAAGAAGCTCAAGGTAAAAATCCCCCCGGGTATGGACAGCGGCACCCATCTGGTCATGTCCGGGGAAGGCAACGACGGTGTCTTCGGAGGTCCCCCGGGGGATCTGTATATCATCCTCCAGGTGAAACCCCATGAACGCTTCCGCCGGGACGGCTACGATCTGCACCTCCAGGCGCCCGTCTCCTTTCCCCAGGCGGCCTTGGGGGCCAGGATCGCCATTCCGCTGCTCTCCGGCTCCAAGGAGATTGTCATTCCCCCCGGAACTCAACCCGGGGAGATTATCCGCCTTAAGGGTGAAGGGGTCCCTTATCCCAAGGGCTCCCGCCGGGGTGATCTGTTGGTGGAAGTGCGGGTGGCCGTCCCCCGGCAACTGACGCCCAAGCAGGAGGAGTTCTTGCAGGAGTGGCTCAAGGAGGAAGGGGGGGAGCAGGCCGCGGCCGGGGTTAAATCCGCGGCAACCGCCGATGCGCCGGAAGAAGGTTTTCTCAAAAAGATTTGGCATACCTGGATAAACCCCAAATAGAAACCGGGGAACCGCCAAAAGACCCTGTTAATGGCCCCTCCTTACTAGTGGGGATATCCGCCTATAACCGCTTGGCCGGTTGGTGGCTTTTCCGGGAGCCCTCCCCGGGCCGCCGCGCCTGCCGGAACCTGTAATCACCATGATCAAGCGCACCCTGTTCTTCGGGGGTTATTTTCTATTCTGCCTCGCCTGTTTTCTCCTGGCCTTCGAACTTATTTACCGCTATCAGCTCATTGATTTCTTCCAGCCGGAACTGAGGGCCAACAACTCCAATGAGGATTTGCGGGGCTCGAACCGCATCACCCTCCTGGCCATGGGAGATTCCTTCACCGCCGGGGATAAGAACTGGGTTACTTATTTACGGGAACAGTTGCCCGACTACCGGATTATCAATGCCGCGGTGTCGGCCACCGGCGTCTTCGAGGCCCAGTACATGGCCCCCCGGCGGTTTCGGGAATTTAAACCCCAGGTATTTATTTACCAGGTCTATGTGGGCAACGACATCCAGGATATCCGCCGGCCCCTGAACTGGCGGACCATGGAGCCGGCCCGCTATCTTTACGGCTTCGCTTGCAGCCACCTGGGGCTGCGTTCCCTGACCTTCGCCAATTACCGGCTGGCCCAGTTAGTCAGAAAACCCGGGTACGAGAAAGTATTGCCCCCGGATGAACCTTTTTCCCCGGTCACTTATCCCTATAGCGTCATCGTTTATACCCGGGCCGAACCCGGCAATCTGGAAGATTCCATCCTGGCCCGGGGCGAAAGGGGCCGGGATGTGGGCACCCTGATTGCCGGCATCAAAACGTTGACGGGC
The DNA here is from genome assembly GCA_020723225.1 of Desulfobacca acetoxidans. GTDB lineage: Bacteria > Desulfobacterota > Desulfobaccia > Desulfobaccales > 0-14-0-80-60-11 > SURF-52. Next base: position 2,367 of record DYJG01000405.1, read on the forward strand.
TATGCTCCCCCGGAGTGCCGCAAATACGTGGTGGTGATCCCCGACGCCGCCCAGGTGAGTGATTTCTATTTGGACCATATGCGACAATTGGGAGTCCGGGTGAGTCAACCCCAGGAATTTCAGCGGGATGATTATCCCCTGCTCCATCGGTTGCAGGAGGGTTTGGCGGACCGGGAAATCAAGGTTTTGAACCCCATGCCCTTGTTCAAGGAGCACGAGCGGCAAGGCCGGAGACTTTATTACGCCAACGATTCCCACCTGAAGCCCGTGGGCCAGTCGCTCCTGGGCCAATTCATCCTGGACCGTCTCACCGCCGACGGTCTCGCTTCTTGAAGCCGTTTTACGTTTTTGGTTTTCCGTTTTCCGTTAAAAGAGTAAAAATTATCAATGGATTGTATTGCAGGTTGCTTCATTTGAAAGGGAAATTGGTATAAAAGGACTATTTAAAGCTTAGAAAAATAGATAGGCTTGAATGTTGAAAATCTTGGACAAAGTAAATTTATATCATAGCTGCAATCGCCATGTCATCTGATCCCCAAACCGAAAACCGAAAACCGAAAACCGAAAACCCCTTCAAATGCGGCCATGTGGCTCTCATCGGCCTGCCCAACGTGGGGAAGTCCACGCTGCTCAACCGCCTGGTGGGCGAGAAGCTTTCCATCACCTCCCCCAAACCCCAGACCACCCGCCACCGGCTCTTGGGCATCGTCAACCGCCCCGGGGCCCAGCTCTTATACCTGGACACCCCCGGAGTCCTGGAACCGAAAGGGCCTCTCAACCAGAGCCTGGCGCAGGCCGCGTTAAGCGCCCTGGCTGCCGCGGAGGTGGTGGTCTGGCTGGTGGAGCCCCGGCCTCCCGACCCCCAGGACCGGGTCTTGCTCCCCCA
>DYJG01000406.1 GCA_020723225.1 Desulfobacca acetoxidans
AAATAGGTGCCGATGACCGAGGCGATGATGGACACGCCGCCGATGACCAGCGGGAAGATCACCGCATTGGAAGTGGGGCCGTAAATGGTGGCGGCCAGCAGCATGGCGGCAACCACGGTCACCACGTAGGTTTCATAAAGGTCAGCGGCCATACCCGCGCAGTCGCCCACGTTGTCGCCCACGTTGTCGGCGATAACCGCGGGGTTCCGGGGATCGTCCTCGGGGATGCCGGCTTCCACTTTACCCACCAGGTCGGCGCCCACGTCCGCGGCCTTGGTGTAGATGCCGCCGCCCAACCGGGCAAACACGGACACCAGGGAGCAGCCGAAGCCCAGACCGATGAGGGCGTGCATGGCTTCTTTGGGATCCACGGCCAGCAAGAACTTGTAGTAGCCGGCCACGGACAGCAGGGCCAGGCCCACTACCAGCAGACCGGTTACCGAACCGCCCCGGAAGGCGACGGTCAACGCATGGGCCATGCTGGTGAACGCGGCCTGCGCGGTGCGCACGTTGCTGCGCACGGACACGTACATGCCCACGTACCCGGCCAGGGCCGAACCCGTGGCGCCGATGACGAAGCCGATGGCGGTATATTTGCCCAACCCGAAGAGGAGGACGAAGACCACCGCGCCCACCATGGCTACGGTTTTATACTGCCGGTTCAAGAAAGCGTTGGCCCCTTCCCGCACCGCTGCAGAAATTTCCTGCATCCGGGCACTACCCGCGTCCTGTTTCAGGACCCAGGTGGTGGTCATCAGGCCGTAGGCGACGCCTATCGCGCCGCAGATCAATGCAAACGTCATAATATCCATCCGCTACCCTCCTATAAGTAATAATTCCCTAAGGTTTTAGGTCCTTAATTCCTGCTTAAAGCCTGCCCAAAAAAAAATTATCACCTCCCCACCCTATTTTTTCTTCCTGGAAAACCTGACTCTAGTCACTCTAGTCGAATGACCATTCATACCTCAGTTCACTCCGGCTGTAAAGGAAAATTTTCACAAGTCAGGCAAGTTTCATTGCCTTAATTTATCTTCGCGGGTGGCGGATAATTGACTGGAATTATAGAGAGTTAAAGACCTGTAGGCCGGACCGGAAATTCCGGAGCCCTGTTTTTTTAAGACTTTTTCCCGGGCCTCGGGGCGCCAACAAATTATGGCAGTTCCTGCGGGCTAACCCGCTAACCCGAACTGAGAGGTCTTAAATCGGAACCCGGAACCCGGAACTCGGAACTATTCTTTCGGCCCGGGCAAGGAGACCGGCGCAGGGCAGGTCTTCTTGGTTTCCTCCAGGGCCTGGGCTATCTCCGGGGGTATCTTGCCATCCACCAGGACTACCCCGTAGCGTTCCGCCAGGGTCAGCAGATACCGGTATTCCAGGGCCTTTTTCTCCAGGCGGTAGCGCAGCAGCAGGCGCAGGGGAAAATAGAGCAAAGCCAGGGCCACCGCGGCGATGAGCAGATACGTGCCTCCCAGGCCCAAACCTTTGATGACCTCAGCGACGAAGCCCAACCCGAAGACACCCCAGATTAGAAAAAAACCGGCCGCCACCGTGGTTAATCCCCAAAACAAGCGGCGCCGCGCCCGTTTCCTGAGACGATCCCGCTCCGGATCCCCGGAGGCGTCTTGACCGGAAATCACCTCAAACCCCCGGACGATGAACCCGAAAATAAAGACCAATACCAGGGGAGCGGCAAACGCGGCCGCCAGGTACTCTTTCCAGGGAAAGGGGATCACCCTCACCCGGCCGCTGAACATGCCCTCATCCATCTGCCAGATGAGGGTGAAGACCAGGATGAGCGCCTCCACCAGGGCCACGATTATCAAAAAATTATTGAAAACGTAGCGTTTTTCCAGAGGATCATAGAAGTTGAAATACCGAGACATTTAATTAAGTTCCGAGTTCCGGGTTCTGGGTTCCTGGTTCTGGGTTCCGAGTTGCTGCAATCGCCCACTGATCGCAGACTTCCTATAACTGACCACTGATCACTGATCACTTTTACTGACCACTGGCCACCGGCCACCGGCTACTGGCTACTGGCTACCGGCTACTGGCTACTGGCTACTGCCCCCTGCCCCCTGGCCCCTGGCCCCTGCTTCAACTCCCACCAATACAGCCCCCCGGCCCAGGCCAGGAGGAGCGCATCTTGCAGTATCGATCCCCACCCCACTTCGGTCTGAAAAAAGAGGCCGCAGCCGCAGTCGATCTTCAGCCCCCGGGCCATGGTCACCGCCATGACCACCAGGAAAGAGGCGATGAGGAAACTCAAAAGCAGCAGGCAGGAGCGGCGCTTGAACCCGGCCGCCAGGAGAGCGCCCGCAGTCAGCTCCACCCAGGGGAGCACCACGGCCGCCACTCCCGCCAGCCATAAAGGTCCTAACTGGTAAGCCAGCACCGCCTCAGCGAATTCATAAGGATGGTAATGCTTCTGCAAGCCGGCATAGAAGAAGAGACCACCCAAGGCGATACCTAGGATCCGGGGGAGAAGCCATCTAAGTTTCATTCATTTCATCCGTTTTTCGTTTCTCGTTTTTCCTTTTTCGTTGTTGGTTTTTTCGTTGTTCTAAGTTTGATAACCTATTCTCCTTAATTAACGAAAAACGTAAAACGCAAAACGAAAAACGAAAAACGGCCTTACTTACTCGTATCCACCGGATAACCCGCTTCATCCCAAACCCGAAAGCCGCCCAGGAAGGCCTCAACCCGGGTAAATCCCATGGATTGCAGCTTTTCGGCCATCTTCAGGGCCAGGTCGCAATTGGCCTCGCCGCAATAAACCACGATCCGCCGCTCTTTGGCAATGTTGGCCAGCGCGGGATTATCTCTCTCCTTGAGCTTTTCCAGGGGAAGATTCACCGCGCCGGCAATATGCAATTCCGCATACTCTTCCGGCTTACGCGCGTCGATGAACAGGGTCCCGCCCTCCTGCAAGAGATCGTAAGTCTGGGCCAGATTAAGGGTCCTGACTCCCTGGAACTGCTGCTCCCGGCGCTGGTCCCGCATCTTTTCCAGGTGTCCGGGCAGATCTCCCTTGAAGGCCAGGCTCACCAGGCCCCACTGCTTCACCAGGCCGAACCCCGCGGCCAGAATTAGTATGAAAAAGGCCCAGGCCAGGTCTTCCCGGAGAAAGCGTCTAAGCTGCATAGTCTTTTCTCATTCGGTTTTATACTGAGCGACTTAATTAACCGCGCTTAGCATCATCTCTGCGGCCTCTGCGCCTCTGCGAGAAACCTTTTTTCTCGCAGAGACG
>DYJG01000407.1 GCA_020723225.1 Desulfobacca acetoxidans
CAGCGGTTCTCCGGGGATGCTGCCGCCGAACACCCCCCGGACAGTCTCCAGATGCCGGTCTCCCTCCGCCATCCAGGGGTACAGGGGCCAGTTGTGCGCGGCCAGGATCAGGTCTCCGGGTTTCAGGCCGGCGTCATGGGCGGGGGAAGGCCGCCAGACCTGGTCGATGACGATTTGCCCCCGGGCGGTGACCCACCAGTTGAAACCCAGGAAGGGGTAAGTGCGGCCGTGGACCTGGGGGACAGTGCCCAGGAGCTTAAGAAAGACCCGGGAGGTGCGCTCCAGGGCCCAGCTCTGGGCCGGGTGGCGCCGGGCCGCGGCGAGCTGCAAGTCCTCCTGCTCGGCCGCGGTGGGATGGGGGCGGGTCACTTCGGCGCAACTGATGGTGAACAGGATGGTGAGGAGGAGCAGGAGCAGGCTCTTTGGCTTTAGGTCCGTTTCCCTTCCAAAGGATAGCACTATACCGGTTCCCAGATTCAAGCTAAAGGGATGTCTTTCAGTAACGTTTCATAATTTATAGAGGGCGGAAGGCCCGTAAGCGCACTATAAAAAGACTTTATACGAAGTATTGAGAGCCTTGGCCAGCCGCTTGGCCATATCCTTGCCGATGGGTCGTTTGCCTTTCTCCATCTCCGAAATATGACTGGGCTTGGCGCTGATCATTGCCGCCAGTTGCGCCTGAGTCAATCCCTGCCGATACCTGGCCCCCCGGAGAATGTCCCCCGGAGACATCTCGGGAAAGACTTCTTCCACGGTGTAAAGCCGGTCTCCATCTGCTTTTCCTTCACCTTCAGGACCGGGTATCAGGGCCAGTACGTTTTCGATTACTGCGCAAACCTTGGCTGCATGGACGGCAGGGACCCGCACGGAGATATCAGCAAATTCTCCGGTAGTCTGCACCTTCATGTGTTCCGACATATTTCACCTCGATCAACCTCATTTCTTGGTCGATGACCTGCCAAACGGCGACATAGGTAGGCCGTCCCTTTCTTAAATGGCAATGGTAGCAATCGTCTTTCCCTTTTATTTTGCCGAAGTTCGGCCAGGTTCGAGCCATCGGCCCATACAACTGCATGTCTTTCACCAGGAACTTCACGGCCTTCTGCACGGGCAGGGGGAGATCCCGAATCTGTTTCACCGCCAGGCGGTGGAATCTGATGTCCCAAATCATGGGTATAAATACCTTACCAATTATTGGTTATATAATCAAGATTTGCTGGAAAAAATTCACCTTTAAAACGCGTAACGAAAAGACACCCCCACCGACAGCAGCCGGTAATTGTCCACCCATTCCCGGAAATAGAAGATGTAGGGATTAAAGAAGAAGTTGTGGGCCGGTTCCCATTCCAGGGCGGCCAGGCCGTGGAGCGCGGGGCCCCAATCGCCGTGCTGGGCCACTGCCTGGGCCGTGCCCTGGAGGATCAGGGTGGGCAGGCGGAAGAACTGGCGGTGGAAGTTCAGCCCCAGGCCCATGGCCAGGTAGTGTCCCGGGCTGAAGTAGGCCTCCTGCCTTTGCCGGTAGGCCGCCAGGTAGACGTGGGGGTTGAATTCCAACTGCATGCGCGGCTGGTTCAGGGCCTTCCAGTAAAGTCCCTGGTAGGCGGTGAGACGGCGGTTGTGGTCGGAAAAGAAGGCCCCGCCCAGGTGGCCCTGCCAATCCAGCCCGGGGCGGAATTGGTGCTTATGGGCCAGCTCCACCTGGTGGATTCCGGTGATCCGGGCCTTCTCCAGATTCAGGATGCCCTGGTAGAGACGGGAATAGATGTGGGGGTCCTGGTCGAAGATGTCGGCGCGGCTGTAGGTCAAGGCGGCTTCGCTGCGTTCCCCGACGGGCGCGGCCGCGGTCAGGGACCCGAAGAGGCGGTTCCGGTGTTCCTTGTGGGTGGAACTCAGGTTGACGGCCTCCGGGATCGGGCCGAAGTTGACACTTAGGTGCCGGTCATGGTCCTCCCGCTTCCAGTAGCGCCGGCCGATGATTTCGCCGCTGAGGCGCAGCCGGTCCCCTACGGTTAGTGGTCCCAATCCCAGAGCCACCTCCCCCCGGCGCAGGCGGGATGCCACCTAGTCCGAAACCTCGGATACCCGGGGGGAGATACGGGCTCCGGGATTGGTGGTGTTTTGATTGTATTCCCGGTATTCCACCGCCAGTTGCACGGGCAGGACCTTGGTGATCCAGAAGCCGCCCTGGAGGCGGAAGATGCCGCCGTAGAGCTTGTTGCTGTCCGTGAAGCCCAGGGCTTCGGGCAGGATCAGGATTTTGCCCTCCACGGGCAACTGCATCAAAGACGCCAGGGAGCGTCCCAGGTATTCCCGGTCGTACCGGGAGAATTGCCAGGGCCGGGAGCCTTCCTCCGGGCGCCGCTCGCCCCGGGCGAAGGGAAAACTCCGGGAGGCCACCTGGGGGCGCATCTGCTGGCGGATGTATTCCAACTCGTTCAGGAGCTCAATGTCCTGGGGGGCGTGGTTTAACGCCTGGGCATAGGCCTTGTAAGCCCTGGCCCAATCCCCCCGGCTCCGGTCCCGGCGGGCCTGGGCCACCATGGCTTCCTGGGAACCGGGTTTGGCGCAGATGATTTCCTCGTAAAGCGCAGCCGCGGTCTTGTCCCCCATCCCTTCCAGGACCATAGCCCGCTCCATCAGCAGCTCTTCCCGGGGCACGCGGCCGTTAAGCCGCTCCAACTTTTTCAGGGCTTCCCCATAGCTCCGCTCCAGCCGGCAGGCCCGGGCCGCCAGCAACAGGGCCTGGGGGTAATTCCCATGGTTTTCCGGGATTTTTTGCACCGCCGCCTTGACCCCTTCGTATTGCCCCCGTTGCAAATAAAGACGTGCCACCTTAAAGGCCGCGGCCGGATCGTTTCCTTGCTTTTCTAAGGTCCTTAAGGCCTCGCCTAGGTCCTTCCGGGCCAGTTGGTTGTTAAGTTTCAGCGCCGCGAGGCGCTGATCCCCGGGCCGGAGGGCCAAGGCCCGGTCATAATAATGCCCCGCCGTAAGGGGGTCCCCCAATTCCCGGGCCAGCTCCCCCAGGGCCAGGAGTTCTCCGGGGCTGTCCGGCCAGCGGTGATGGCGGTACTCCTTTAAGACGTGGAGGAGATAGTCGAGTTTCCCCTCCCGGCGTCCCAGGTTGCCGTCGAAAAAGGCCAGGGCCGCGACGTACTCGGGGCCGTCGGCCCGGATGCCGGGGATGCGCCGCACCATGCCCTCCAGGTCTTCGTAGTGGGGCAGACGGGGGAGAAGATGGCCGAGGAT
>DYJG01000408.1 GCA_020723225.1 Desulfobacca acetoxidans
GTGGTGGGCGGCAAAGACGGTCTGCCCCTGATTCTGAACACCGAACCCGGGAAGGCGGAAAAATGATTGACAATATTGAGACGCGGGACTATGAAGGGTCTATGGGCAAGTGGACCCGGCTCATCGGCATAATTGGCGGAGTCTTGCTCTGGGCCGCTCTGGCCGGTGGCGGCCAGGCCGCCGAATCCAAGGTGCTGGACGGCAACCCGGGACGGGGCGGCGAGACCATGGACCTCAAACCCCTGTTGAGCCAGGACCGCACCACCGTCGTCGATTTCTACAGCCCCTTTTGTCCGCCCTGCGTGCAGTTGGCTCCCCTGATGGACGAGCTGGCGAAACGCAAGCCCGAGACCGCGTTTGTCAAATTGAACATTAACCGCCCCCAGGTGCAGGGCATCGATTGGAAATCTCCTTTAACCCAGCAGTACCACTTGAAATCGGTTCCCTATTTCATGATCTTCAAACCCGAGGGAAAGCTGGTGGCCGAAGGGCCTGAGGCTCAGAAGATAATCATTGACTGGCTGCAAAAAGCCGAGCTGTTGCCCAAGTCCGGGAAATGAACCGCGTCAATTTTCCTGTAACCTTAAAGATCGGGGCGGGGACCCGGGCGGCCTATTTAAAAGGAGTGAGAACGATGAAATCTGCAGGCTGGGGCTCAAGATTGGTTCTGTGTCTGGTTCTGTTGGGGCTGTGGGGTTGTACCCCGGCCCCTCCGCCTCCCCCGCTGAGCGTCGCCGCGGCTCAACAGACCCTGGATAGTTGGAACCCCACCTACTGCAAGGTGGCCCAATTCTATGGATTTCACCAGCCCGGAGACGCGTCGGGACATAACCAGGTGGCTTACGTCTCCCTGGTGAATCCCAGTGACCCCCTCCAAAAGCAGACGATTTACGCCGCCCAGTTTCAGCTTCTCACCCGGCCCGACGGCCGGCAGCAATGGTTTTTGACTTCCCTCATCAGCCATGCCGGGGGCCTGAGCCGCCGCCAGGGCTGGGACAACCTGATGGAAGCGGTGAAATAGAGCCCCATTGCGGCGCCGGTCCAAACGCGCCTGCACCACTTATACTCACGGTTACGGAATTCTCCAGGACAGGCAATCTTGGCTGCCCCCTGCCGCGGGGCAATGTGGAAAAATTGACGGTTTTGAGCACGGAAATTTTGCCTGGAGTAAGAGTCAGCCAGCGATTATTGCCCTCCCTGCCCTGCTTTTAAGCGCTTTTTCTATTGCGGCGACACGTCGGAAAATTGACGGCACCCTCCCGGTTTTTTAACAGTCCGGATTCCCTCCAGGTAAATCGGCTGCGTGGGGCGAGATTTCCCCAACCTTAATTTTATTATGTTTGATTGCTTCTCGGGTACGGTCACATTCCTCTTATGCTTTCGGAGTGAACTGGGAAAGGTCTTCTATCCCCAGGACCTTCTCCCATCCGGCCACCCGGGCCACGACCTTCTCATACCCCCCTTTTCCGAGGCGGAGGTCCCACCAGCAATTCCGGGGCAAATTTTACCCCTTGTCTCAGCTTCCCTTCCAAATCCTCAAAGATCAGCAGCAGACGCTGCAGCACGCCATGCTCCCGCATCAGGTCTTCGGTGGCGGTCACCGCCACGGCGCTTTCCGCCTGCGGCCGGCAACCCGGCAGCAGCGCCGGGCCCCCCAGCGCGGCCAGGCCGAGGAAACCGCCGCTTTTAATCAAAAAGTTACGTCTTGTTTCCGAAAAATCGAGAATATCCATGGCTGCCTCCTTTCTTTAAAGGAAGCTAGTAATTATATTGGGCAAAAACAAGATAAGAGGGAAACCTGAAGCCGGATGAAGGGACTCCCGGATGGCTGGACCCCAAAACCGGACCACTGAGGGTTGGGTGTTGTATTATTGGACAGTAAAATTTTTCTTGATTGTTACTGTCGTTTTTTTGGACGGATTTCATGTTGACATAGATGGAAATTGTGCTACTATGCACAAGGGTTCCATATTGAAGTAGTTTTCCCTTGAAAAAATAAGAAGTTAATCAGCCGATGCCGACACGGCCGCCGCCGGCCGCATTCGCAGGGCGGCCGCTGTTCGAGTGAAGGGTTGCGGTAGGGATAAGTGAAAATTATCACAAAACCCTTCCTCCCTAAATTTCGAATTTTTATAATGGCTTCTCATCACCCTTATATCAGCTTAAGGACTGGAGTTATGGAGAAAGGAAGACCTCTGCTTCGCTGGGCTGGAATTTTATTGGTATTCGCCGCCGTCTCGTTGATGGGTAACGAGGTTCGGGGTGATGCGGGGCCGGTGAAGACACCCGAACCGGGGCGGTCGGATCGCCTGACGATCGACACCCTGGCCGCGTTTCAAAAACTGGAGTTGCCCCCGGTAACTTTCTTCCATGATAAGCACACCGACGCCCTGCTTAAGGAGAAGAAAGGCTGCGAGACTTGCCACCTGGTGGAGGATAATCAACTTTCCCTCACCTTCCTGCGCAAGAAGGGGACCAAGCCGGCTGAGATCAAAGACATCTACCATAAAGGCTGCATCGGCTGCCATATGGAGACGGCCGCGGCCGGCAAACCAAGCGGGCCTCCGGACGGATTGTGCCGCTCCTGCCATGACGCCGAGCCTAAAGTGGCGTCTACCAGGCTCCCCGCCGGGTTGGAAAAGGTGCTGCATTTCCGGCACGTGGACTCCAAGAGCATCCCCGCCAAGGCCCCGGCCAAGGACAATTGCGCCGCCTGCCACCATGAGTACGATCAGAAGGCCAAGAAGATTTACTACGCCAAGGGCCAGGAGAGCAACTGCGGCTACTGCCATCTGGCCAAGCCCCAGGCCGGCGTCAAGAGTCTGGAGCAGGCCGCGCATCAGCAGTGCGTCCTCTGCCACCTGGATCTGGCCAACAAGGGCGTGAAGGAACCGGTCCCGGTGCGTTGCGACGATTGCCACGGCGCCAAGGCCCAGGCCCAAACCGCCAAAAATAACCAGGCGTTAGTGGCCAAGCTGAAGGACCCCAATGTCCTCAGGATTAATCGGGGCCAGCCCAACGCCACCATGATCACCTACGACCCGAAATTCGAAGACAAGCCGGTAAAACCGCTCTTGATGAACCCGGTGCCCTTCGATCACCAGAGCCACGAGAAATACAGCGAATCCTGCCAGGTCTGCCACCACGCGTCCCTGGACGCCTGCGGCAAGTGCCACACCCTGGCGGGGTCCAAGGACGGCAAAGGCATAACCTTCGAGCAGGCGATGCACTCCAAGACCAGCAA
>DYJG01000002.1 GCA_020723225.1 Desulfobacca acetoxidans
GGTGGCCTTCTGGGGGAAGATCGTGCGTTTTCACCAGATGTTCCAGCCCGCGGGCACCAATGTGAACTTTATCAATTTTCAAGGGTCCCGGGCCCTGGAAGTGCGCACCTATGAGCGGGGGGTGGAGGACGAGACCCTGGCCTGCGGCACCGGCGCGGTGGCCTCGGCCCTCATCGCCGCCCGCCTGGGCCAGGCGGTCTCCCCGGTGTCGGTTCAGACCCGGGGGGGCGAAGTCCTCACCGTGCATTTCAATCTTAAGGGAGAAACCTTTAAGGACGTGTATCTGGAAGGCGAAGCCCTGGTGGTGTGCCAGGGCGAATTGTGGGTTGATGAACTCAAGTAAGGAGGAGTAACACCATGTTAAAGGGAGCATTCACCGCTATCGTTACTCCCTTCAAGAACGGCCAGCTCGATGAAGAGGCCTACCGGGCCCTGATCGAGCGGCAGATCGAGGGAGGCATTCATGGCCTTGTGCCTTGCGGCACCACCGGGGAATCCCCCACCCTGTCCCATGCGGAGCATAAACGGGTGGTGGAGATCTTAATCGACCAGGTGAAAAAACGCGTGCCGGTGATCGCGGGCGCGGGTTCCAACAGCACCGCGGAATCCGTGGAGCTCACCAAACATGCTCAGGCCGCGGGCGCGGATTATGCTCTGATGATCACTCCTTACTACAACAAACCCACCCAGGAGGGGTTGTTTCAGCACTATAAAACCGTGGCCGACGCCACCAAGATTCCCATTGTGGTCTATAACGTGCCGGGCCGCACCAGCGTCAACCTGCTGCCGGAGACCATGGCCCGGCTGGCGGCGATCCCCAATATCGCCGGCCTCAAGGACGCCACCGGCGACCTGAAGCAGGGATCCAAGACCCTGGAGTTGTGCGGCGATAAGATCGCCGTGCTCTCCGGCGACGACTTCACCACCTTTCCGCTGCTCTGCGTGGGCGGGATGGGAGTGATTTCCGTGGTCTCCAACGTGGTGCCTAAGGACATGGCGGGCATGTGCGACGCCTTTTTCAAGGGCGACCTGGCGGAAGCCAAGGAACTGCATTATAAGATGTGGCCCCTGACCGAGGCCATGTTCTTTGAGACCAACCCCGTGCCGGTGAAGGCGGCCATGAAAATGCTGGGCAAAATCACCGGCGAAGTGCGGCAGCCTTTGTGCCCCATGAGCGCGGCCAACGAGGAGAAGCTGCGCCAGGTGATGCAGAAATACGGACTGATTTGATAGGGATCAGGGGCCAGGGGTCAGGGGTCAGGAAAGCTTTTGTCTGACCCTGACCCCTGGCCCCTGGCCCCTGCTTTTATGGAGGGTTTATGGTACGGGCCATCGTATCCGGCCCCGCAGGCCGCATGGGGGGCCGCATCATCCACATGATGGAAGGGGTGGAGGGCATCACCCTGGCCGCCGCGTTCGAGCAGCCGGACCACCCCGGCGTGGGCAAAGACGTGGGGGAGGTGGCGGGGCTGCCCGCCAAGGGCATCAAGGTTTCCGGCTCCCTGGCGGAGGTCCTGCCCCAGGGGGACGTGGTCATCGAATTCACCCATCCCGAACCGTCCCTGGCCCATTTAAAGATGGTGGCCGACGCGGGCAAGGCTATGGTCCTGGGCACCACCGGGTTCTCCCCGGCGCAACTGGCCGAAATCCGGGCCCTGGGCGCCCGCACCCGCCTGGTCTTCGCGCCCAACATGAGCGTGGGCGTGAACCTGATGTTCAGGGTGGTGGCGGATATTGCCAAGGTATTGAGCCAGGGATACGACGTGGAGATCGTGGAGGCCCACCACCGCCTGAAAAAGGACGCGCCCAGCGGCACGGCCCTGAAACTGGCCCAGGTCATCGCGAGCGCCCTGGACCGGGACCTGGAGAAGGTGGGGGTTTACGCACGCCACGGCATCATCGGCGAACGCACGCCCGCCGAAATCGGCATCCAGACGGTCAGGGCCGGGGACATCGTCGGCGAACACACCGTGCTTTTCGGCGGGATGGGCGAGCGCCTGGAGATCATCCACCGGGCCCACAGCCGGGACAACTTCGCCCGGGGCGCGGTCAGGGCCGCGCAGTGGATCGTGGGGCAGGCGCCGGGGCTTTATGACATGCAGGACGTTTTGGGGCTGAAATAGCTGTCAGCTTTCAGCGGTCAGCTTTCAGCTAAAAGATTGCCATTCCGCTTTCCATGCTTTAGTTTAATTGGTGGCGGGCACGGAGGCCCGCCCCACCAGAAGAAGCCTGTTTAGGTGGGGCGGCCGTCTCTGGCCGCCCTGAGTATTCTTAATTATACTGAAACGACTTATTTAAGCGCGCTTAGCATTCTCTGCGGCCTCTGCGCCTCTGCGAGAAACCTCTTTATCTCGCAGAGACGCAGAGAGCGCAGAGATGTATCATGCACAATTATTTATGTCGCTTAGGTATAAAATAAAAAAATCTTTAAGAGGACCTTTTTCGCTGTCTGCTGAAAGCTGAAAGCTAAATCATGCGCATCGTTCGCTTCGACATGCAAGGCCGCTCGGCCTACGGCATCCTGGAAGGGGAGCAAATCTCCGTCCTCTGGGGAACCCCTTATGACGGCGGTCTCGCCAATACCACCGGCGAGGTTTTGTCCCTGCCGGAGGTCACCCTCCTGGCTCCCTGCGAGCCTTCGAAGATCGTGGCCCTGGGCTTGAACTACCGGGACCATGCCGCGGAATACGGGAGCGTGGTGCCGGAAGAGCCGCTGCTTTTTATGAAACCCAGCACTGCCGTCATCGGGCCGGATGAGGCCATTGTCTATCCCGCCATGTCCAAGCGGGTGGACTATGAAGCGGAACTGGCGGTGGTGATGGGCAAGACGGCCCGGCATGTGCCTGAAAATGAGGTCTTTGCCTATGTCCTGGGCTATACCTGTTTCAACGACGTCACCGCCCGGGACCTGCAAAGGAAGGACGGCCAGTTCACCCGGGCCAAGGGTTTCGACACCTTCGCGGTCATCGGCCCCTGGATCGAAACGGAAATCGCCGATCCGGACGGTCTCACGGTGGCGGCCTATCTGAACGGGGAAGAGAAGCAGCATTCCAACACCGGCAACATGGTCTTCCCGGTGGCGCACCTGATATCCTTTATCTCCTGCTCCCGGGAGACGTCATCGCCACCGGCACCCCTTCGGGCATCGGCCCCATGCGGGTCGGCGACGTGGTGGAAATCAGGGTGGAGCAGATCGGGAGTTTGCGCAACCAAGTAGTGGCAGAGAGGACGGCTTAATGACGAAGTTCTTCGAACCCGCGGCCCGGATGGGGCTCATCCCCCCCTACCTTTTCAAGGAGATCGACGACAAAAAAGCCGAAGTTAAGGCCAAAGGCGTGGACATCATCGACCTGGGAGTGGGCGACCCCGATCTCCCCACACCCCGCTTCATCGTGGAGAAGATGATGGAAGCGGTCCAGGACCCCGGCACCCACCGCTATCCCGCCTATTCGGGCATGAAGGGGTTCCGGGAGGCCGCGGCCCGCTGGTACTTAAAGCGCTTTAACGTCACGCTGGACCCGGAAACGGAGGTTCTGACGCTTATCGGCTCCAAGGAAGGCATCGCCCACCTGCCCCTGGGGATCAACAATCCCGAGGATATCAACCTGATGACCAGCCCGGGGTACCCCGTCTACCAGATGGGCAGCCTCTTTGCCGGGGCGCACAGCCATTTTGTCCCTCTGCTCCGGGAAAACGCCTTTCTGCCGGATTTGCACGACATCGATCCCCTGACCGCCCGGGATGCCAAGGCCTTCTTCTTCAACTACCCCAATAACCCCACCGCGGCGGTGGCGGACAAAGAATTTCTCGCTAAGGTAGTTGAATTTTGCCGGGAATATCAGATTATTGCCGTCCATGACGCGGCCTATACCGAACTCGCTTACGACGGCTATCAGCCCCCCAGTTTTCTGGAAGTTCCCGGGGCCCGGGAAGTGGGCATCGAGTTCCATTCCCTCTCCAAGACCTACAACATGACCGGCTGGCGTCTGGGGATGGCCGTGGGCAACAAGGACGTCCTGGCCGCGCTGGGTAAGATCAAGAGCAACATCGATTCCGGGGCCTTCGACGCGGTGCAGCTCGCAGGGATCGCCGCCCTGGATTCGGACCAGAGCTGCGTAAGGGAAAACTGCGCCATCCTCCAGGAACGCCGGGACCTTCTGGTGGGGGGACTGAAAAAATTGGGCTACGACGTGGAATTCCCCAAGGCCACCTTCTACGTCTGGCTGGCGGTGCCGAAAGGCATGACCTCCATGGGCTTCACCACCCACCTGTTGGAGCAGGCGGGCATCGTCACCATCCCCGGCATGGGCCTGGGCGCGCCCGGGGAAGGCTACGTACGCCTGGCCCTCACTGTGCCCAAAGAGCGGATGGCGGAAGCGTTGGCCCGGCTGGAGAAAATCGGCTGAAGGGTCAGTTAGCAGTTAGCAGTTAGCAGTTTTTTTACTGCTTACTGCTCACTGCTTACTGCTCACATAAAGACACCCTTTCCCGGACAAACTAACATGCCCCTGGGACCTGCGGCCATCACGGAATTAAAACCGGTCATCGCCTACATCGGCCTGGGGGCCAATCTGGGGGACCCCCGCCGGCAACTGGAGGAGGCCTTGGCCCGGTTGGCCGCCGCGGAGGAGGTGGAGGTCCTCAAGGTCTCCAAGTTTTACCTGAACCCGCCACTGGGGCCGCCGGACCAGCCCTGGTACGTCAATGCCGTGGCCCAGGTGAAGACCCGGCTGGAACCGGAGGAGCTGCTCCGGGTCTTGCAGCAGATAGAGCAGGACCTGGGCCGGGTCCGGGGGGAGCGTTGGGGCCCCCGAGTGATCGACATGGATCTATTGTTGTATAACGGCGTGGTCATGTCCGGACCGGAGCTGGTGCTGCCGCACCCGGAGATGCACCGCCGGGCCTTTGTGCTGGCGCCCCTGGCCGAAATTGCGCCGGAGGCCTGGCACCCGGCGCTTAACAAAACCTCCCGGGAGCTTTGGGGCAAGTTGCCGGAGGCAGAGCGGGACCTGGTGCGACCCGGGTCCGGCTAATACCAAATCCACATTCACAGGCAACAAAACAGCATCATCAAAAAGCGGCGTCCATCTGCGTTTATCGGCGGTTAAATCTTAACCGTAGATGCACGCCGATAAACGCCGCTCATCTTAAGGATCGTTGCTTGAGAAAGCGAACTTGGTATAAGAGAGATGGATTTTGAATTTTCGCTTCCTTATCGGCTTGGTGGTGGGTTATCTGGCCTATCGCCTGGTGAAGAAAGGTATTCAGGCCTGGAAAGAGCGGCAGCCTGCCTCCCGGGAACCCGGGAGCCGGGAACCGGAAGAGCTGGTGCAGGACCCGGTCTGCGGCACCTTTATTCCCCGGCGTGATGCCCTGAAGGGCCAAAAAGACGGCCAGGATTATTTTTTCTGCTCCGAAGGCTGCCTGAAGCGCTTCCGGCGTGGTGGGCCGGAATAAACTATGATAGGATAAGAGGTCATTATGAAATTCTTCATCGACACCGCCAATCTGGATGAGATTCGGGAGGCGCACAGCCTGGGCCTGGTGGACGGAGTGACCACCAACCCCAGCCTCTGCGCCAAAGTGGGCATCAAAACCGACAAGCAGTTTGAAGACCTGATCCGACAGATCTGCGAATTGGTGCAAGCTCCGGTGAGCGCCGAAGTGACCGCGGTGGACGAGGCGGGCATGCTGGCGGAGGCCAGGCGTTACGCTAAGATCACCGACTGCGTGGCCGTGAAAATCCCCATGACCCCGGACGGCCTGAAGGCCACCCGAAAATTGGCGGATGAGGGCATCAAGGTCAACGTCACCCTGATCTTCCAGCCCCTCCAGGCCCTGCTGGCGGCTAAGGCCGGCGCGGCCTACGTCAGCCCCTTCATCGGCCGGCTGGACGACATCTCCCAGCGGGGCATGGAATGCGTGGAACAGATCGTCACCATCTTCGAGAATTACGGCTTTGACACGGAGATCATCGTCGCCAGCATCCGCAATCCGGTGCACGTCCTGGAAGGGGCCCTGGCCGGTGCGGACATCGCCACCGTGCCTTACGGGGTGATCATGCAGCTCATCAAGCATCCCCTGACCGACATAGGGTTAAAGAAATTTCTTGAGGATTGGGAGCGCACCCGCAAAAGTTAATAAATTTTCGTTTTCAAGTGAGACAAACCTGCTATGAAATCTATCAATAATCTTCTCTTTTAATGGAAAACGGAAAACAGTAAAACATGAACCCCGACCTGGCCAAGTTCTGGAATCTGCCCAACATCCTCACGGTTGCGCGTATTGTCGCCATCCCGGTGGTGATGATTTTTTTGTGTTTTTCGGGGCCGGTGGCCAGTTTTCTCGGGGGCCTGTGCTTTTTAATCGCGGGAGCCACGGACTTCCTGGACGGCTTTTTTGCCCGCCGCCACCAACTGGTGAGCCATTTCGGCAAGTTTATGGACCCCCTGGCGGACAAGCTCCTGGTGTCCGCGGCCCTGATCATGCTCATCCCCCTGGGGCGGGTGCCCGCCTGGATCGCTTTCGTGATCATCGGCCGGGAACTGGCGGTCACCGGCCTCAGGGCCCTGGCCGCGGCGGAAGGCATCATCCTGGCCCCGGACCGCTGGGGCAAGGCCAAGACCCTGCTGCAGATGGCCGCGCTCACCGCCCTGATTTTGCACTACCCCTATCAGGCCGTGGATTTCCAGCGCCTGGGCACCGGCCTTCTCTGGCTGGCCCTGATCGTCACCCTGACTTCAGGCGTCGGATATTTCCTGGCCTTTTACCGGCAATATCCGGAAGCGCAACAATCTTGACCTCTTGACCTGTAGAAATTCTTAAGTTACATTTAATGATTATTTTTCGCGGAGGACTTTGATTTGGCCAGACATATTTCCGCCCTGAAACGGGCCAGGCAGAATAAAAAGCGGCGCCTGCGGAACCAGAGCCGCAAGACCAGGGTCAAGAGCGTGGTGCGGGAAGTGCGCCAGGCCATGGCCAAGAAGGATGCGGCCGGGGCCGAGACCGCCCTCGTCAAGGCCGTGCCCGTCATCGCCCAGGTCGCGGGCAAGGGTACCCTCCATTGGCGCGCCGCGGCCCGGAAGATCTCCCGCCTCACCCGCCAGGTCAACGCCCTGAAAAGCGCTTAAAAGAATTCACCACAGAGACACAGAGAGCACAGAGGGCCACAAAGGAAATAATTTTTATGTTTGGCGCTTCCAGCGCCAAACATAAAAAATCTTTTCTCTGTGCATCTCTGTGTCCTCTGTGCCTCTGTGGTGAATCTTTTTTCTTCCTTACCCCGGCCCCATCTGCAGCAGGCACCACTCCAGCCACAACCTGGGGTTGCCGGCGCTGGTCTTCAACTGGTGATCCGTCTGATGCAGGCGCTTCAGGTGCGCCTGGAGCGCGGGCGCGGTGAAGCGGGCGGCTTGTTTGGCAAAATCCTTTATTTTCCAGGGAGGGATCTCCAAGGACCGGGCCAGGGCCTCCGGCGGCGTGCCCGCAGGGCTGTCTTTGAAACGCAGCAGCAGGCGCAGTTGCCGGGCCAGCATCACCAGGATGCGGATCGGCGGCTCCCCCAGGTCCAGGAGGTGGGCCAGGGCCGAGAGCCGCTTTTGCGCGCTCTTCTCCCCCAGGGCGTCCACCAGGGCAAAGATATTGTAAGTGCGGCTGTGGCTGGCCAGTTGGCTCACCAGGTTCGGGGTCAGGGTCTTTTCCTGACCTGCGAACAGGGTCAGTTTTTCCAGCTCCGAGGCCAAATCCGCCAGGTTGTCCCCCACCATGTCCACCAGGCGCTGGGCCCCGGCCAGGGTCAGGGTCTTTCCGTGGGCCTGGGCTTCCTTGGTCAGCCACTGCTGGAGTTCTCCCTCCTTCAAATGAAAGAACCCCAGGGCCGCTTCCTCTTTCTGGAGACGGCTCCAGACCGGACTTTTGGACAGGTCCCGGGCCTTCAGCCCCGGGGCCAGGAGCACCACCCGGCTCCGGGCCGCGGGATGATCCAGATAATCCAAAATGGCGGTTAACACCTTGGGCGGGTAAGTCTCCACCCGCCGCAGCACCAGGAGCTGCCCCGCCCCCCACAGGGGGGCCATCCGGGCTTGGGCCAGAAACTCCGGCAGCCCGATCTCCTGGGCCTCCTGCGCCACCTTGACCGGGGCCTCCCCATCAGGCCCGATCAGCGCCTGCCCCAAGCGCTCCAGGGCCCGGTGCATGAGGAACTCTTCGTCCCCGTAGAATAGATAGAGGGGTTTGAGGGTATTGCGCTTAAGATGGCGTTCGAGGATGGGGTGGGACATAATATCAAATCACCAGAAGCACCTTATCCAACACCCTTTGCGCCAGCTTGGCCGCGGCCGTTCTGATGCCCCGGTCCTTTAAAGTCTCGCCGATCTGGTAGTTGGGGTCCACCAGGTAATCTTCCTGAATGATCACGGTGTCCTTCCACAGCGTTTTATCGCTGGCCCGGCGCTTGAGGGTAAAATCCACCTTCATGGTCACCCTTCTCACCGTGGACCGCTGAATCTCGTTAAAAGCCACGGAGCTGTTTTCCACGGAGGCCACCTTGCCTTCCAGCACCAGCTCCGCATCCTTGGGCTGGGTGGTGAGCCGCACGGCCTTGGTCTGGGAAAAGGCGCGGATCATGGCGTTGGCCATGATGGCTTCGATTCCCAACTCGGTGGAGCGGTTGGCGAACAGAGGAATGGCCAGCACCGGAGCCACCTCGGCGCGGTAGGGTTCCAGGCCCTGGGGCTTATAGCCGCAGCCCGTCAAGACCAGGATCAGGATGATGACAAAAACACGGCCGCAAGTCACGGCTTTTCCTCAGATAACGATGTTTACCAGCTTGCCCCGGGCTACCACCACTTTTTTGGGGGTTCGGCCCTGGAGCCATTTTTGGATGACCGGATCATTAAGGGCCGCATTTTCCAACTCCCGGTCGGACTGACCGGCCGCGACCGTTATCCTGCTTCTCACCTTGCCGTTGACCTGGATGACCACGGTCCGGGCCGATTCTGCCAGGGCTTCGGCCTGGGCCTGGGGCCAGGGGGCCAGTTGCAGGGATGTATTATAACCCAAAGCTTCCCAGAGTTCTTCAGTAATGTGCGGCACCATGGGATAAAGGAGCAAGAGGATCGCCTCCAGGGCCTCCCGGAAGACGGGCAGGGCCTGTTCCTCCCGGGCATGGTCCTCCGCGGCCTGGTAAAAGGCGTTAATCAGTTCCATCACCGCGGCGATGGCGGTGTTGAAATGAAAGCGGTCCTCGATGTCCCCGCTGACTTTCTGGATGGTCTGGTGCACCTTGCGGCGGAACTCCCCCAGGCCGCTGGAGAGATCGGCGCCGCTCCCCTGATACGCAGCGGCGTCTTTTAGGCCCGGCAGCAGGTTGTAGGCCAGGGTCCAGAGCCGGTGCAGGAAACGGTGGCCGCCCATCACTCCCTGGTCGCTCCACTCCAGGTCCCGCTCCGGGGGCGCGGCAAAGAGCAGAAAGAGCCGGGTGGTGTCCGTGCCGTAGGCCTGGATCATGTCGTTGGGGTCCACCACGTTGCCCTTGGATTTGGCCATCTTGGCCCCGTCCTTTAAAACCATGCCCTGGGTCAGGAGCCGTTGGAAAGGCTCGTCTATCTTGACCAATTCCAGGTCCCTGAGAACCTTGGTGAAAAACCGGGCGTAGAGCAGGTGCAGCACCGCGTGTTCGATGCCGCCGATGTATTGGTCCACCGGCAGCCAGTAATCCACGCGTTTTTTATCCAGCACTCCTTCCTGATAATCCGCGCAGGCGTAACGCAGGAAATACCAGGAGGACTCCACAAAGGTGTCCATGGTGTCCACCTCCCGCCGCCCCGGGCCGCCGCAACTCGGGCAGGGGACGTCGGTGAAGGAAGGCAATTGCGCCAGGGGCGAACCGCCTTCGCCCGTGAGGGAGACGTCCAGGGGGAGGGTCACCGGCAGGTCCTTCTCGGGAACCGTGACCATGCCGCATTTGTCGCAATAAATGATGGGGATGGGCGCGCCCCAGTAGCGCTGCCGGGAGATGAGCCAGTCCCGCAACCGGAAATGCACGGCTCGGCGGCCCTTGCCTGCCTGCTCCAGGAAGGCGGCGATGGCTTCCTTAGCCGGGGCGCTGGCCTGGCTGGTAAAATCCCCGGAATTGACCAACACTCCCTCATCTTCATAAGCGGCCTTCAGGCTTTCGGGACGGAGTTCCTCCCCCGGGGGCTGGATCACCACCTTGACGGGCAGGCCGTACTTCTGGGCGAACTCGAAGTCCCGCTGGTCGTGGGCGGGCACCGCCATTACCGCACCGGTGCCGTATTCCATGAGCACGAAGTTGGCCACGTAGACGGGCATCTCCCAGCCGGTAACAGGATTAACGCAAAAGCGGCCGGTGAAGACCCCTTCCTTGGTGATCTCCTCCAGCACCCCCCGGCTGCGGTCCTGGGCCCGCCAGTGGTCCACGAAGTGGCGCACCGCGGCTTCCTGGGGCGTCCCTTGAGCCAGGGACAGGGCCAGGGGGTGCTCCGGGGCCAGGCTCATGAAGGTGGCGCCCCAGAGGGTGTCCTGGCGAGTGGTGAACACCCTGATAGGCTCACCGCCATCTTTCAAGGGGAACAGGATTTCCGCGCCGGTGGACTTGCCGATCCAGTTGCGCTGCATGGTGAGGACCCGTTCCGGCCAGTGCTCCAAGTGGTCCAGGTCGGCCAGGAGTTCTTCGGCGTAAGCGGTGATCTTGAAAAACCACTGCTCCAGTTCCTGCAAGTGCACTGGGGTATCGCAGCGCCAACACAAGCCGCCTTCCACCTGTTCGTTGGCCAGTACGGTTTCGCATTTGGGGCACCAGTTCACCGGGGCCTTTTTCTTATAAGCCAGCCCCCGCTTAAACATCTCGATGAAGACCAACTGCTCCCAGCGGTAGTAGTCCGGATCGCAGGTGGCCAGCTCCCGGGGCCAGTCGTAGCTGTAGCCCAATTCCTTGAGCTGGCCGCGCATGTAATCGATATTGTCGTACGTCCAGTTCGCGGGGTGCAGGCCCCGGGCCATGGCCGCGTTTTCCGCGGGCAGGCCGAACGCGTCCCAGCCCATGGGATGGAGCACGTTGAAGCCCCGCATCCGTTTGTACCGGGCCACCACGTCGCCGATGGTGTAGTTGCGCACGTGGCCCATGTGGATGCGGCCCGAGGGATAGGGAAACATCTCCAAAACGTAATATTTGGGCCGGGAGGGGTCCTCCCCGGCCTCGAAAAGCCGCCGCTCTTCCCAGATTTTCTGCCATTTCTCTTCCAGGCGGCGGGGTTCGTAACGGGAGGTCATGCAGCGCTCCGAATCAAGGGATAATTTTTGCAAAATTTATCATAGAAATTCTTGAGTTTGCCAATGAATAATGGCAAGATGCGCCCATTCCGGCCAACCTTTAAACTTTTAAAACCAACATAAGGGGAAAAAGATGCAGACGATCATCATCTCGGTCTTGGTCTTTTTGTGGCTGGGGATTGCTCCCGGCCTGGCGGCGCAAGGGGATAAGCTCTCGTTAGGGAACCCTCCTCTCCCCAAGTCGGGAGTGCGGGTCGTTCCCCCCGACCCCCAGCTTCCTCCCGAAATCAGAGCTTTTTCCGGAGTCTGGGAGGGAAGCTGGAGTCGTTTAGGTTGGGATGTCACCACCGAAGAATACTCTCGAACTATCTTGATAGTGGAGGAAATCATCTCACCTGAAAAAGTTCGGGTAATCTACAGCGTGGGGTCCAAACCTGCACCTTTTGATACCAAAGGGGGATGGAAAAGGTATTGGGGCAGTTTTTTCCAAGTGAATGATACCTATTTTCTTACCTTTCAACGACCAGACGGGGCGGTCCATACCTTTAACCTAAAGGGAGATAAATTAGTCTCGTGGTTTGGAAGAGGCTCCACAAAATTTCACACGGAAATGACCCGCCGCCCGGATCAGCCCGCGTCCGAGCGCTTGGCAGCCCCTCTGCCTTTACCCAAGGAGGGAGTGAAGATCATTCCTCCCAGCCCGCAACTTCCCCTGGAAATCCGCGCCTTTTCCGGAACCTGGGAGGGAACCTGGGGTCTTTCTTCTGAAAGAGAGCCCGGCAAAAAGGACTTCCGCCGCGCCATCTTGATCGTGGAGGAAATCGTCTCCCCGGAAAAAGTCCGGGTGGTTTATAGTTGGGGGCCTGCGGCCAGCGGGGATAAACCGGGTGTGCGGCGGCATGTGGGCACCATTTCCAAAGAAAAAGATAGGTATGTCCTCTCCTTTAAAAGACCAAAGAGAACGCCCCTCACCTTTACTTTGGTAGGAGATAATTTGCTGGCCTGGGACGGCGTTCAATCAAAATATGAGATTAAGATGAGCCGCAAGCCGGACAAATCCTAAGTACTTCGGCTTCCATCCCTCGTTCCCAAGCTTGGCTTGGGAATGCAAGTCGAAGGGAAGCTGACCTTCCCTTCTTCCTGCGTTCTCAAGTATAACTTGGGAACGAGCCATTCGTCTCTCAACTCCGCTGTTTTATAACCTTGAATTTTCCTTACTTTCTGATAACTTTCCTGTATTGTGCCTTTGGTCAGCGTCATTATCCCCACGTATAACCGGGCGAGTTGGGTGACGGAAGCCGTGGTCTCGGTGCTGGCCCAGACCTGCCGGGATTTTGAACTCCTGGTGGTGGACGACGGCTCCACGGACGGGACTCTTGCGGCCCTGGCCCGATGCGGCGGGGAGATTCGGGTGCTGCGCTCGCCCCGGCGCCGGGGAGTGAGCGCCGCCCGCAATTTAGGGATTGCCGCGGCCCGGGGCGAATGGCTGGCCTTCCTGGACTCCGACGACCTCTGGCTGCCGGAGAAACTGGCCCGGCAGATGGCTTTTATGGAGGCCCATCCCGGACTGCTTCTCAGCCAGACCGAAGAGATTTGGGTGCGCCGGGGTGTTAGAGTGAATCCGCCCCTGACTCACCGGAAAGAAGGGGGGCGCATTTTTTTGCGTTCCCTGGAGCGCTGCCTGGTGAGCCCTTCAGCCGTGCTGTTGCACCGGCGGCTGTTTAAGGACCACGGCGGCTTTGATGAGGACCTGCCTGCTGCCGAGGACTACGACCTCTGGCTGCGCTTGAGTTGGCGCCATGAGGTGGGTCTGGTGCCGGAGCCCCTGATTATCAAGCGGGGGGGCCACCCAGACCAGCTTTCCCGGCAATGGGGCCTGGACCGTTGGCGCATCCGGGCCTTGCAGAAGATTTTAACCGAGCCGGAACTGCTGGAACCATATCGCCGGGCGGCCCGGCGCATGCTGGAGCAAAAATGCGCCGTCTACGCTTTAGGTTGCGAGAAGCGGGGGAAGTTGGCAGAAGCCCGGGCATATCGACAACTGGTTTGCGATACGCAAGCTGCATGATCATTTTTTTCTCTGCGTTCTCTGCGTCTCTGCGGTGCATAATTTCCACCGCAGAGACGCAGAGGACGCAGAGAACTATCAGGTTTAAACGTTAATTCGGCGGGCCGCGCCCGCACAATATCATCCGGAGGAGGACCTATGGACCTGTACGAAGCCATTCATAACCGCCGCAGCCACCGCCTGTACAAGCCGGATCTGCCTTCCAGAGAAGCCCTGGAACGGGTCATCGACGCCGGGCTCTGGGCCCCCTCCGGCACCAACGCCCAGGCCTGGGAGATCACGGTCCTGGCCGGAAAGCAAAAGGACGATTTCGTAGCCCTGGCCAGCGGCTGCCTCCCCTATATGGAACCCCTCCTGGAAAAGGCCGGGGTGCCGGAGAAAGGGAAGCAAATGGTCCGGGGCTTTTTCAAGAACCTGGGGGGCGCGCCGGTAGTCATCGCCGTCACCATTTATAAGGCCCCGGATGCGGAAATGCAGATGGCCAATATCCAAAGCGGCGCGGCCCTGGTGCAAAATATGCTCCTCGCGGCCCATGCCGAGGGCCTGGGCACCTGCTGGATGACGGGCGTGCTCTTCGTGGAAAAACAACTGCTGGATTTTCTGGGCAAAGCCGACCAGCAGCTCCTGGCCATCACCCCCATCGGCTACTCCGCCAAGGAACCGCCGGTGCCGCCGCGGAAGGAGCGGGAAGTGCGCTGGCTGGGATTTTAGCTGTCAGCTTTCAGCGGTCAGCTTTCAGCAGACGACTGATTTATCTCACGCAAAGACGCTAAGGCGCAAAGACGCAAGGATTATTTATAATAAAAATTTTTTTGCGTCTTGCTTTGCGGCTTGGCGTCTTTGCGTGAGATGAATTTTTTTTCAAGGCAGAACGGAAATGGCTGAAGACAGACAGAAACCCCTGGTAGAGCAAGTCCGGGCCGCGGGCTGAGCGTCCAAGATACCTCCGGGGGTCCTGGAGGAAGTCTTGCACAGCCTGGTTTTTAAGCCGCATCCCGATCTCCTGGTGGGATTGGAGGCTGCGGACGACGCCGGGGTGTTTCGTCTCACCCCCGAGCTCGCCCTGATCCAGACGGTGGATTTTTTCACGCCCATCGTCAATGACCCGTACCGATACGGGCAGATCGCCGCGGCCAACGCCCTGAGCGACGTCTACGCCATGGGGGGGCGGCCCTTGACCGCCATGAACATCGCCTGTTTTCCCTTGCAGACCACCCCTGCGGAGGTCCTGAAGGAGATTTTGCGCGGGGGCATGGATAAGGTGCACGAAGCCGGGGCCCTCCTGGTGGGCGGCCACAGCGTGGAGGACCCGGAGCTGAAGTACGGCCTGGCGGTCACCGGCATCGTCCATCCGGAGAAAATCCTCACCAAGGGGGGAGCGAAAAAGGGCGACCTCCTGGTGCTCACCAAGCCCCTGGGCACCGGCATCATCGCCACCGCCTTGAAAGGCCGTTTGGCCTCTAGGGAAGCCGAAGAGGCCGCAATCAAAGTTATGAGCGAACTGAACCGCGCGGCCGCGGAGGCACTGGAGGGCCTGGAAGTCCACGCCCTCACCGATATCACCGGTTTCGGGCTCCTGGGACACGGCCTGGAGATGGCCCAGGCCGGCAAAGCGGAATTGACCATCTACGCCAGCCGGGTCCCGGTCCTCCCCTGGGCTAGGGAATACGCGGGCATGGGGCTCGTCCCCGGCGGCAGCCACGCCAACCGGCGCTTTTGTGAAAAACATTTGGAAATCGACCCTAAGGTGGGCCAGGTGGAGGTGGACCTGCTGAGCGACGCCCAGACCTCGGGGGGGCTGTTCATCGCCATTGCGCCGCAGCAAGGGGAACAACTAGTCGCCCGGCTTCTTGATAAAGGCGTTAAAGACGCGGCGATCATCGGTGAAGTGACGGATGTTGGGATAGGAAAGATTAAAGTTAAACCTTAAAGGTTGGCGGATGGGATTGTTACAACTGTCATAAGGAGTTGATATTAAAAGGCAGTGAAATGTAGGGGCGAACCTTGTGTTCGCCCTGCGTCCAGGGGCGAACACAAGGTTCGCCCCTACGAAAAACATGCCTTTGACGGCGGTTGGTGATAGATTTCAGCAATTAGCTTACGTTTGGGATTTTCCCATTCTTTGCTGAAAGCTGAAAGCTGATCGCTGACAGCTATTCTCTGCCCCAACTAACTGTGATAATGGAGAATTATGTGAAGTCCGTAACCGAACAACTGGCCCTCATCAAGCAGGGCTGTCAGGAGATTATCCGGGAAGAGGAATTAAAGGTCCGGCTGGAAAAGTCCATTGCTTCAGGAAAGCCATTGCGGGTGAAAGCCGGGTTCGACCCCACCGCGCCGGACCTGCATCTGGGCCATACCGTGCTTATCCAGAAACTCAAGCATTTTCAGGACCTGGGGCACCAGGTGATCTTTCTCATCGGCGATTTCACCGGCCTGATCGGCGACCCCTCCGGGAAAAGCGAGACCCGGCCGCCTTTAACGGAAGAGGAAGTCAAGGCCAACGCCGCCACTTATGAGCGCCAGATCTTTAAGATCCTGGACCCGGAAAAGACCTTGATCGATTTTAACAGCCGCTGGATGAAGCCGCTCAAGGCCCAGGACGTCATCCGCCTGGCGGCCCGCTACACCGTGGCCCGCATGCTGGAGCGGGACGATTTTCATAAACGTTATGCCTCGCAGACGCCCATCAGCATCCATGAATTCCTCTACCCCCTGATCCAGGGCTATGATTCCGTGGCGCTGGAGGCGGACGTGGAGCTGGGGGGCACGGACCAGAAGTTCAACCTCCTGGTGGGCCGGGACTTACAAAGGGAGTACGGCCAGACCCCCCAGGTGGTGCTGACCATGCCGCTCCTGGAAGGCCTGGACGGTGTGCAGAAGATGAGCAAGTCCCTGGGGAATTACGTGGGGATTGATGAGCCGGCTAAAGAGATGTTCGGCAAACTTATGTCAATTTCCGACAATTTAATGCTTCGATACTATGAACTGTTAACGGATATCACCCCGAATGAGCTGTCAAATCTGAAGAAAGACCTGGAGGAGGGAAAGAAACACCCACGCCAGGTTAAAGAGGATTTGGCCAAAGAAATTGTGACCAGATACCACAGCGCCGATGCGGCGGAGCATGAAGCCCGTGAGTTTATCCGGGTTTTGCGGGAAAAAGAGGTCCCTGAGGACATCGAAGAAATAATACTTAAAAAAGATAACATCCCTGCCATCAGATTTCAGTCTCTGCCAGCCGATAAAGGCATCGATATCGATTTACCTTATCTGCTGGTGGCCGCCGGCACTGCTGCGAGCACTTCCGAAGCCCGTAGATTAATTAATCAAGGCGGAGTGCAAGTGGATGGGGAAAAAGTCACCGAGATGAAAATTAAGTTGTCTCCGTCAGAATCGCGTATTCTGAAGGTGGGAAAAAGGCGTTTTAAGAAAGTAATGCTTTCGGATTAAAGAGATGGAGCGCACAGGCGAGACGCCTGTGCCACGAGGTTTTAGTTTTATCTTAAAAATCTTTGGCCGGCGGGGCGGGCTGGCAAGGCCCGAGCAACCGGCCATTTTATTTATCATTATGCGAAAAAAAACGGCGGGCAGGGGGAAGATAAAGCCCCGCCTCTTCTTACCTCCTGTTCGAACCCCTTTTTTTAAGTGTAAGCCCCTGAAAGCCGATAAGAAGATAAGTAAAACTAGGCGCTCAGTTTGTTAGCTAAAGCACAAGGCCGGGGCATTCCGGAGAAATTCCGGCCATATCTTCGTAACCTATTGATAAATCAGCATAAGGCAGGAAATAGCAATGTCTGGGGCAGGGGTGGTACGCCGGGTCTGGTTCATCACGGTTGGTCTCGCCGTCCTCCTATGGGGGTTTTGCCCGGCGCTGCCGGAGGTCGTGGATTCGGGCGCCGGCCTCCCCGGCATTGCCCAATGGCACACCGGCCCGGCCCCTTCCCGGGCCACCCAGATATCGGCCCGCAAATCCCCTGCCGGTAGCGTTGAAAACCGCCTACCCCCAGCCGACGCCGTTGCTGCCCCTCCCTCTCCAAAACCCGATCTCCCCCAACGGGGTTACGCGGGCCTGTTGAAGTTCATGTCCGGCGGCCTGCTGGGAGGGCTGCTGTTAAACTTCGTATTCGGCTTTCCCCTCTCCCTTTACTGGAGTCTGGGAAACTGGCCGGTGGGTTTTTTAGACGTGGTGGTGGGCACCTCCGCGGCCTACCTGGGGTATCGCCTGCTTCGCCCCGCCGGTCACATAGCCAAGTTCATTCCCATCCCCGGCTTCCGCATGCCGGAGGATCGCTCGTCCCCGGTATTTACCATCAAGAACGAGGCCGGGCCCGGGTTGGCCAAGTTTTCTCACAGCAATCCCTCCTTCAATCTGGAAGGGTTTGTGGAATACGCCCGGCAGCTCATCTTCGACCTCCATGAGGCCTGGAACCACGAGGACCTGGACCGGATTAAAGACCGGGTCACCCCCCGGATGCTGGAATTTCTGGGCATGGGCTTGAAACTTCTCAACTTCCGCCGGGAAATCAGCCGGGTGGAGGATTTGGCCCTGAGCCTGATCGTTGTCTTGAATGCCAAGCAGGAAGCAAGCCGGGATGTCATTATCATGGGTTTCCAGGGGCGGGTGGTGGACTACCTGCTGGATCGCCTGAGCTTCAAGCTGATTTCCGGCAATATGACCTACCCGGAAAGATTGCAGGAGTGCTGGATCTTCGAGCGGGAATGGGGCGGAGGTTCCTGGCTCCTGGCCGATATTCAGGATTTTCGGTATTTTTGCGACTTTGAGCCGTCTTAGGTTTCAGTAACCCGCCTGGGGCCCCGGTTCCGGGAGCGGCGCCGCCGGGTGCGGCGGCGCTTGGGCTGGAGAGCCCGGGGGGGAATTTCTTCCGGCAGGCACCTTTCCACCAGATCCTCCAAGGGAGCTTCCTTTATCTGGCAATAGAGCCAGGCTTCCGGGTACGTGGCCAGACGGGACAGCCGCACCGGCACGGCCCGCCTTTGCCGAAGCACCGGAGCCAGCTTTTCAGCCAGGGCCAGTATCTGCACCAGTTCTTCCTGACGCTGCCGGGGGATTTCGCTGCCCTGGAAGGCCGCATTCGCCTCTTCCTGGAGGAACTCCCGGATTTCCTTGGGGTTTGCGGGACCGGGGCCATGCTCCAGGTAAGGGGTCAGAAAAACGGCCCAGAGCAGGCTGTCGGCCAGAGGCACCTCCGCCCGGAAGAGGAGATCCAACCGCTCGCAGAGTTCCAGCAAGCGCGCTTCCCCCTCTCCGCGCAAACGGGACTCCCAGGAGGGGAAAATTGCATAGAACAGGCCTGAAGCCAGCATCAACTCCAGAAAGGGACGGGTCGCGCCGCTGCGGAAATCCTTGAGCAGTTCGTCCCGCACCCGGGCCGCGGGGCACAGCCGGATCAGGTGCCTTTTGTTGCCGATCTCCTCCCAGGCTTCCCGGTCGATGTCGAAGCCCAGGCGCGCCGCATGCCGCAGGACCCTGAGCATCCGCACCGGGTCCCGGGTGAAGCGCACCGCCGGGTCGCCGATGACCCGGATGCGCCCGGATTGCAAATCTTCCAGCCCCCCCACGTAATCCACCAGGGAAAAATCGGCGATATTGTAAAACAAGCCGTTGATGGTCAGGTCCCGGCGCTGGGCGTCTTCCGCGGGGGTGCCGAAGGTGTTGTCCCGGGCCGCTGGGGCTTCCTGGTCCTGCTGCTCCTCTTCGAATTCCGAGCGCCGCCTGAAGGTGGAGACTTCCACGATATGGCCCCCCCGGAAAAAGACCTGGACCAGGCGGAAACGGCGGCCGATGATGCGGCTGTTGCGGAAGAGCTTGCGGATTTCCCCGGGCCGGGCATCAGTGACGATATCGAAATCTTTAGGTTTCCTGCCCACCAGCAGGTCCCGGACGCTCCCCCCCACCAGGTAGGCGGTAAATCCTGTATGATACAAACGGTACAGGACCTTCAAGGCTTCCACGTCCACATCCTTGCGGGAGAGGCTGTGCTGCGGGCGGGGGATGATTAAAGGCGGAGAAGGGGGCGATTCTGAGACGTCGATCCGCATATAAGTATTATAGCGATTTTTCTAAATTTTTTAACCCCTTTATTACACCTTTGGAAAAAAGGAAAATTCCCGACGAAAGGAGGGTGAAATATTCCCGAAAGTTGGGTATCGTGCCTTTGAAGCGTTTTTCGTTTTGCGTTTTTCGTTTATCGTAAAAAACTTAATAATTTCTTATGTTACATAGCTATCCTGTTTCCTTGGCAAGAAAAACTGGTGTTATGCCTTCAACCGTCAGGGCGGATGTTACAGGGGTTGGGGGAATTGTTGACAAGCACTTTAAACCCGTGTATTTTTGAGATGTTAAGGAGCAAGAGAGCGAGATTTAGCGAAAGCCCCAAAGGATTGCGGCCCCGGCTCATTTTGGCCGCGGCCACTTGGGGAGGAGCGGGCTATCTCCCGGGTATGCCCGGCACCTGGGGCACGCTCGCGGCCCTGCCCCTGTGGTGGGGCTTAAGCCTCCTGGGCCCCTGGGGCTACGGCCTGGGGACGGCCGCGGTCCTGCTGTTGGCCTTATGGTCCGCGGGACCGGCCCAGGACTACCTGGGACGCACCGACCACCCCGCCATCGTGGTGGATGAAGTGGCGGGCCTGCTCATCACCCTGGCCGGGGTCCCTCTGACCTGGCAAAACGCGGCTGCGGGCTTTGTCGTCTTCCGCATTCTGGATATTCTGAAACCCTTCCCCATCAGCCGGCTCGGCCGGGGCGAGGGCGGTTTGGAAGTAGTGGCGGATGATGTGGCCGCGGGGGTGGTGGGGAGATTGATCTTGGAAGCAATTTGCGGGCAATGGTGATGATTTTTCTGCTCAGAAGGTGTTAATTGCCCAAGCTTTCCAGTTTCTCGCAAGGACGCAAGATCCCCAAGTTTTTCCCTCGTTCCCAAGCTGTGCTTGGGAACGCAATTGGAGCCCAAGCTCTGCTTGGGTGGTTCGCAGGGAGACGGAGATTAAGCCGCAAAGCTCAGCTTTGCAGCCAAGTGGGTTCCCAAGCGCAGCTTGGGAACCAGAAGATAAAGAGTTACTCAAAAAGATACATTAGCCCAAACTCGGAACCTGGAACTCGGAACTCTAGATATGGGAGGGGCTGGGTGACAGTCGCCGCCAATCAGTGGCCAGTCCTCATAAAAACATCTGCCCGCCACTGACCGCTGGCCACTGGCCACTGGCCACTTAACATGCAAGGAGAAATCATCACCACCGGCACCGAGCTGATCACCGGCAGGGTGGGCGATTTCAACGCCCGGTACGCGGCCCGGCGCCTCCACGAGTCCGGCTTGAGGGTGCAGAGCATCACCATCCTGGGGGACAATGCGCCTTTGTTCCAGGATTCGTTGACCCAGGCACTGGCCCGCTCCCAGTTCATCATCATCACCGGGGGGCTGGGGCCTACGGATGATGACCTCACCGTGGCCGCGGCGGCCCAAGCCTTGAACTTAAGGCTCTTCGAGGACGAAGCGCTTTTGGCCCGCATCCGCCGCTGCCTGGAGGAGCGGGGGCTGCCCTGGGAAGACCGCTACGCCCGGTTGGCCCAAATCCCGGAAGGGGCTATGGTTCTGGACCCCGGGGCCTCGGCCTGCGGCTTCTCCCTGAAGCACCAGGGCGCCTGGCTCTTTTTCCTTCCCGGCGTGCCCAAGGAAATGCAGCACCTCTTTGATTCCTTCGTGCTGCCCTTCCTGGTGGGATTTGCCGCGGGAGGGGATTTTATGCGGCAGCGCACCCTGCGGCTCTTCGGCATGTCCGAGACCCAGCTCCAGGAGGCGGTCAACAAACTGGGGGAATGGCAGGAAGGCGTCTGCGTGGGTTTTTATCCCAACTTCCCGGAGAACCATCTCACTTTGACCTTGAGGGGCCAGGACCCCCAGACCCTGGAAGCGGACCTGGACCGCCTCACCGCGGCCTTAAGCCGGGAAGTGGGGGAAGTGCTGCTGGGGCCGGAAGCGGCCACCCTGGAGGAGCTGGTGGGCCGGCGGCTCCGGGACAAGGATCTGACCCTGGCAGTGGCCGAATCCTGCACCGGCGGCCTCATCTGCCACCGCCTCACCAACGTGCCGGGCTCCTCCGATTATTTTATGGGCGGGGTGGTGACTTACAGCAACCTGGCGAAGATGGACCTCCTGCGGGTGCCCGAAGATACCCTGGAGAACAAAGGGGCCGTGAGCGAAGCCACGGCCCGGGCCATGGCCCTGGGGGTCAAGGAGGTTTTTCATACCCCCCTGGGCCTGGCGGTGACCGGAATTGCCGGTCCCGCGGGAGGCAGCCCGGATAAGCCGGTGGGCACGGTGTGGATCGGCCTGGCCTCGCCGCATGGGGTGGAGGCCAAGCAATACCGCTTCCACGGCACCCGGGAGGAGATCAAGGCCCTGTCGGCCCAGACCGCAATGGACTGGCTGCGGAGGGAGTTGAAATAAGTTCGATATGATCCGCTGCTTTTTGGCCATCGATCTGCCGGAGACGCTTCGCCCCCAACTGGCCCTGCTCCAAGGCGAGTTAAAAAAGACCGGTGCGGACGTGCGCTGGGTGGCGGTGGGCAACATCCACCTGACGCTGAAATTCTTCGGCAACGTGCCGGATAACGAGATCGACGCCATCGTCCAGGCGGCCCTGGAAGTGACGGCGCAGCAGCAGCCTTTCGAGCTCCAGGCCACCCAGGCCGGGGCCTTCCCCAACATGAAGAGCCCCCGGGTGGTCTGGGTGGGCTTAGGGGGGGACGTCATCCCCCTGGCCCAGATGTACCATCAGCTGGAAAAGGCCTTCGAGGTCCTGGGACACCCGCCCGAGGGCCGGGCCTTCAACCCGCACCTCACCCTGGGCCGGGTGAAGTCGCCAGCCAACCGGCACCGGCTGTCTCTGGCCCTGGAAAAGCTGCCGCCGCTCAAATGGCCGCCGTTTCCGGTGAAGGAGATCATTCTATTTAAAAGCACCCTGACGCCCCAGGGGTCGATTTATACGCCGCTCCAGGTGATTCCCTTGGGGAAGTTGTAGGGTGCGCCTTGCGCACCATTAAAGGCTCCCGGAAACCCAAGTTTATTTTTATGAAGCCAGAAAGACTTGACCAAAATCGGCCAATGTAATGCATTGTAAGACATGAAAACCAGCACCTTGACCATCAGGCTATACGCGGAGTTGGATAAGCTTCTGACCAAGGCCGCGCAACAATCGGGCCAGAATCGGAGTGAGATTGCCCGGGAGGCGCTGCGCCGCCAACTCCGGGTCAGTCAATTCGAAGCCCTCCGCCGGAAGATCATGCCTTTCGCAGAGGCGCGGGGATATCTCACCGATGAGGACGTGTTCCGGGAGAACTATTAATGCCACGTATCAGTCAGTTTTATGGCGTGGTCATCTATATGTATTTCAACGATCACTTGCCGTCCCACTTCCATGCCGAGTACAGCGGCTATGAAGCCGTGTATGCCATAGATAGTCTGGATGTCTTGCGGGGCCGATTGCCGCAGCGCGCTCATGTAATGGTGATAGAGTGGGCTCTGGCTCATCGACCCGAGTTGAGGGATAACTGGCGGAAAGCAGTGGCAAGATTACCCTTGGAGCAAATTGCTCCCCTGGATTAATGGAGAAACGGCCATGACAACCTTAGGCCCGCTTGTGAGGATTCGCAGCGTTGAGCTGCTCCAAGGCTTCAGGGTGCTGGTTACCTTCGATAATGACACGCAAAGGGAAATCGACCTGGAGCCCTTCCTGCACGGACCCATCTTTGAGTCGATCCGCAGCAATGCGAAAAAGTTCGAGGCTATGAAAGTTGAGGGAGGGGTCATTGCTTGGGACAATGGCGCCGATATCGACCCGGATGTGCTCTACTACAATCTCCGGCCCGCCTGGATGGAAGAGGGGGAGGCGGTTGCTTCCCCTCCCGATCCGGCCGGGAGAACCCAAACATAGAAATGTAGGGTGCGTCTTACGCACCATTGTAGAAGTCTCGGACACGGCGATCGCTGCCGTGCCCAGGCATTCGGAAATAAAAGATTCGCTGGCAAAGAAAATCTGCCAAGACCTGGGGATAACGCCAGTGAAATAAGCCTATGATATATGGGGCAGGAAGCAGATAATGAGGCGTGTGCGACATGCCCTATAGGAATGTTAAATTTAGGGTGAGCTTGGTCCACCATGTATGGGATTGAAATATCTTGTATAGGGTACGTACTGAGAGCCATGGGATGTGAAAAACAGAAAGTAAACAAAAGGTTCACCTCAGAGTAGATTTGGAAATGGACACATGGGGAAGTTATGACAACGCCTAAGTTATCCAGATCAAGGGATTTGGCTGCCAAAGTAATTTATGCATCCTTTCAAATCTTGAAAGAAAGGGGCGGTGAAGCTCCTGGTCGCGAGGTTATAGCCGAAGTAGAAAAAAGGGTTGCACTCGATGATTGGGCTAAGGCCAAATATGAGAAATCGGG
Organism: Desulfobacca acetoxidans; assembly: GCA_020723225.1. Lineage (GTDB taxonomy): Bacteria > Desulfobacterota > Desulfobaccia > Desulfobaccales > 0-14-0-80-60-11 > SURF-52. The sequence goes on from DYJG01000002.1 coordinate 23,836, forward strand.
ATATGTTCGTTGGCAATCAATCCTCCACTTTTTCAGCATAGATTGCATAAAAGCTGGATATCTTATAAAGAAAAAGGGGGTATGGTACTTAACTCCTGAAGGAGAGAATGCACTTCAACTTGGAGAGGTAGGTCTTCATCTTGCCGCCGATGCCGCTTATCGTAAATGGCGTAATGATAATCAGCCACCCGTGTCTGAAGATAAAGAAGAAGTTGTAGAAGAAGGAGAGCAGAGCCAAGAGGCTACCATCCATGAAATGGAGCAATTAGCAATCGAAGGTTTAAAAAAACAGATTGGGCTTAAGAATCCATACGAATTTCAAGCATTGGTAGCGGCTCTTCTTAGAGGGATGGGATATTATACTCCATTCGTAGCCCCTCATGGAAAGGATGGAGGGGTTGATGTAATTGCATATCGCGACCCTCTAGGAACTATATCGCCAAGAATAAAAGTTCAGATTAAACATCGTGAAACTTCTGCAAGCGTTCAGGAAGTCCGCCAGCTAATGGGATTATTACAAAAAGATGGTGATGTCGGAATCTTTGTTTCATCAGGAGGATTTACTCCTGACGCAAAAACAACAGCACGAGGTTCTCATGTGCATGTCGAACTTATTGATTTAGATAGATTCATTTCATTATGGCAGGAATTTTATGGAAAGCTGACAGATGAAGATAAAAGTTTATTACCTCTCATGCCAATCTTTTTCTATGCACCTTCAATATAAATGATATTTATTAATAACCATTAACATTAAATAAAAAACTGACCGCTGACCGCTGAAAGCTGACAGCTAAACACAAAATCCAAAATTCAAACGAAGAGGACTAACAAATGGCAGAGCAAGGAGCACCGGAAAAAGCCAAGGCCCTGGATGCGGCCCTGGGCCAGATTGAGAAGGCGTACGGCAAAGGGGCCATCATGCGCCTGGGCGCGGAGGAAAAGATCGACGTGGCGGTGATCCCCACCGGCTGCATCTCTTTGGACCTGGCCTTAGGTATCGGCGGCATCCCCCGGGGCCGGGTCATCGAGATCTTCGGCCCTGAGGCCTCCGGGAAGACCACCCTGGCCTTGCACGCCATCGCCGAAGCCCAGAAACTGGGCGGGGTCGCGGCCTTCGTGGACGCGGAGCACGCCCTGGACGTGATCTACGCCCGGAAATTGGGGGTAAGAACGGAAGACCTCCTCATTTCCCAGCCCGACTCCGGCGAACAGGCCCTGGAGATCGCCGAAATCCTGGTGCGCTCGAACGCCGTGGACATGGTGGTGGTGGATTCCGTGGCTGCCTTGGTGCCCCGCTCGGAGATCGAAGGGGAGATGGGGGACGCGCAGATGGGGTCCCAGGCCCGGCTCATGAGCCAGGCGCTGCGTAAACTGACGGCCACCATCGGCAAGACCAAGACCTCGGTGATCTTCATCAACCAGATCCGCCACAAGATCGGGGTGATGTTCGGCAATCCCGAGACCACCACCGGCGGCAACGCCCTGAAGTCCTATGCTAGCATGCGCCTGGACATCCGCCGCATCGGCGCCATCAAGGAAGGCAACGAGGTGGTGGGCTACCACACCCGGGTGAAGGTGGTGAAAAACAAGCTGGCGCCGCCGTTTAGGGAGGCGGAGTTCGACATCGTCTTCGGCCAGGGCATCTCCCGGGAAGGGGACCTGCTGGACCTGGCCACGGCCCAAGGTTTAATCACCAAGAGCGGCGCCTGGTACTCCCTGGGCTCGGAGCGTATGGCCCAGGGCCGGGAAAACGCCAAGGTTTATCTTAAAGAACACCCCGAGGTGACCGGGGAACTGGAACAGAAGATTCGCGCCACTTACGGCCTGACCATGAAAAGCAACCTGCCTGAGGAGT
>DYJG01000409.1 GCA_020723225.1 Desulfobacca acetoxidans
AAGACCCGGCTCATGTTCTCGCTGCCGCCGCCCTTGGGGACTATGGTGATTTTCAAATGATCCCCGGGCACGATCTCCGTATGGATCACCGCGGGGGTGTTGTCCCCGGTATTGGCCCGGGTCAGGGGATGGCACAGGGACTTGCGGAGATATCCCTCTCCGTAGCCCTGGCGCACGCCTTCCTGGATGGCCTGTTGGAAATCGCCGCCGGTGACGTGCACGTCCTGGCCCAGTTCCACGAAGACCACGGCCAGGCCGCAGTCCTGGCACATGGGGACCCGTTCGCTCGCGGCGATGCGGGCGTTTTCCAGAAGCTGCCGGAAGACTTCCCGGCCGCTGGGGGATTCCTCCTCTTTTTCCCCCCGCTTAAACGCGGCCAGCATGTCTTCGCCCAAATCAAAGTTAGCGGTAATGGCCGCTTCCTTCACGGCCCTGGTAATTTCCTTGGCGTCGATCTGTCGCATTAATCTCACTCTTCCATATCGCTTTTGTAGAATTGCTGCCTGGAACCGGCGGGGGCGGAGGAGGTTCTCTCCTGAATCAACTCCTCTCCTTCCGGGTAGAATGACTCCTCGGTCTCCACCGCCTCTTCCTCATCCCGGTCAATGGCGTCGCCCTGTCTGGCCAGGACCGTGACGCCCTCCCCAAAACCTTCCACCGGCTGGTTTTTCAAGGCTTCCCGCATGTACGAGATAAAGATGGGGGCCGCGGCCTGGGAGCCGGTCTCCTTGCCGCCCAGGCTGCGCTCATCATCCATGCCCACCCAGGCCCCGGTGATCACCGAGGGCGTGAAGCCGATGAACCAGGCGTCCCGGGTTTTGTTGGTGGTGCCGGTCTTGCCGCCGATGGGGCGTCCCAGGACCTGGACCCGGGTGGCGGTGCCCCGCTGCACCACCCCCAACAGCAACTGGGTCATGGTGTTGGCGGTTTCAGTGCCTATTACCTGGTGCCGCTTGGGCTGATAATCGAATAGGACCCGGCCGTCCCGGTCCTCGATGCGGTCGATGAACGCCGGCTCCACCAGATAACCCTGGTTGGGGAAGACCGAATAGGCCCGGGTGAGTTCCATCAGCGTGACTTCCGAGGCCCCCAGGGCCGAGGCGTAATTGGGGAAGATGGGAGAGGCGATTCCCAGCCTCTGGGCCATTTTCAGGGTGGAGGGCACGCCTATGGCCATCATCAGCCGCACGGTGGGGACGTTGCGGGATCGGGCGATGGCCGTTGCCAGACTGATGGGGCCGTCAAAGGTATGGTCGTAATTCTGGGGTTCCCAGGCCTGGCCCCGCTTGCCTCCGGGCAGGGAGATGGGGCTGTCCTGGAGCACGGAATCCGGGCGAAAGCCCTTCTCGATGGCCGCCGCGTAGATAATGGGTTTGAACGCGGAGCCGGGCTGCCGCCGGGCCTGGACGGCGCGGTTGAAAGTGCTGTCGCCGTAATCCTTGCCCCCCAACATGGCCCGGACCTTGCCGGTCTTCAATTCCATGGAGAACAGGGCGGCCTGCACCATGGGCGCGGCCACCAGATGCGCGGTCCATTTTCCCGAGCGGCGGTCCTTCTTGGCCAGCCGCACCTGCACCACGTCTCCCGGGGTGAGGGCCGCCAGCAAGCTGCCGGCCCGGCTCTTGTCGCCGGCATCCCCTTCAATCACACCCTGGTATTCCCCCATCCGGAAGGTGGTATCCTTGCTGCGGCGGTCCTTTTGGGCAATCAGGACCGTGGCCAGTTGTCCCTTCCGGGGGGGATACTTGCGGTAATAGCGGACCTGGCGCTCCTGGAAGGCATTCAGATCCTTACCCTTCAGGTGGCGCAGGGGCCCCCGATAGCCGTTCCGCTGGATCAAACCGGCGATGCCCTGGTTAACAGCCTCCTGGCCGGCCAGATGCAGGCCCACGTCCGCGGGGGTATAAACCTTCAGGCCCAGGTTGAAGACCTGGTCCCGGCCGAAGCGGTTTTCCAGCAAGGTGCGCACGTATTCGTTGTAATAACCGCATTCCTTGATCCAATCCGGCCGGTAGGGCTTCATTTTCACCGGCTGCCGCAGCGCCGCGGCCTGCTCTTCGGGAGTGATGAACCCCACCTCCGCCATGCGCTTTAGCACGTAGGCCTGGCGCTCCTTGGCCCGCTGGGGGTTGAGATAAGGGGAATAGCGGCTGGGGGCCTTGGGAATCCCGGCCAGCAGCGCGGCTTCCGCCAGGGTGACGTCCTCCACGTGCTTGGAGAAGAACTCCTGGGCCGCGGCCTCCACGCCGTAGGCCCCGTGCCCCAGGAAGATATGGTTCAGGTAAAGAGTGAGAATCTCTTCCTTGGTCAGGTAGTTGTCGATGCGATAGGCCAGCACCGCCTCCCGGATCTTGCGGGCAAAGCTCTTCTCGGAGGTGAGCATGATCCGTTTCACCACCTGCTGGGTGATGGTGCTGCCCCCTTCCACCACCTGCCCGGCTTCCACGTTGCGGACAAAGGCCCGGATGATGCCGGTGATGTCCACCCCGGGATGCTCGAAGAAACGGGCGTCTTCCGCGGCCACGAAGGCCAGGACGAGATGCCGGGGCAGACGGCTGTAAGGCACCTCGATGCGCTTTTCCGCAAAAAACTCGCCGATGAGGCGGCCGTCCCGGGCGAAGATCTGGGTGACCACCGAGGGCCGGAATTCCTTGATGGAAGTGAAGTCCGGCAGGTCCCGGATGAAGTGATAATAGATATAGCCCGCCACCCCGGCGCCGGCCAGGAGGCAGGTGAAGAACATACTGTAAAGCATCCAGGACAGGCGCCGGGCCCAACGCCGCCGGCGGTGATACTTTTCCAACCGGTCCGGGCTGGATTTAAAAAGTCGCATATCTTCGCGGTTCCCTTGTCCTTAAACGCGGAAAGGCTGCCAAAATCCCAGGCGGCTTTTTAGGTCACCGCCCTCCCCTCTTAAATGTTTTAGTATACGTTATTTTTCACCTTCTTTAAAGTTTTCCAAAAATTGCCGGATTTGGATCCCCAGATGGATGCATTCCTTGCCGCCCATGCAGGCGTCCGCGTCCGCCTTGTCAATATAAGTGGATAATTCATGGGGGCCTTTGGTTAACTTAAAGACGTAGGTTTTTTTTCCACGATCGAAGGTCAGGTTGGATTCTACCCCATATTGGGCGATTTCGGGGTACATTTCCATAATTTTGCCCTGTAGATTGGCGATAGTATAGCCCATGGCCCTATCTCCCGGAATAGAAAATGTCCTG
>DYJG01000410.1 GCA_020723225.1 Desulfobacca acetoxidans
GCTCTAGGCCTTGTGATTAAATACGGTTGACTTTTTCTTAAGATACCATTAAAAAGGTATAGACATACGGGGGAGGAGCAGAATCTTAATATGTCTCTAAAAGCACGCTGCCAACCTTTTGCCCGCTACGTGCAAGCCGCCAAAGCAGAGGGGTATTACCCCTATTTCCGCCCTCTGGCTCAGTCATGGGGGACTGAGGTGGAGGTGAACGGCCGGCGGCTCATCATGATCGGTTCTAATGATTACCTGGGCTTTAGTCATGACCCCCGGGTAATGGAAGCGGCTGCAAGGGCTATGCGTCACTGGGGTACGGGCGCCGGGGGGTCCCGTTTCCTGTGCGGCAATCTGGTCTTGCATGAAGTCCTGGAAGAGCGTCTGGCGGCCTTTGTCCACAAGAAAAAGGCGGTAGTGCACGTCACCGGCTTCAGCACCAACCTGGGGGCCATCGCCTGTTTGCTGACGCCTCAGGATATGATCCTCTGCGACCGGGAAAATCACGCTAGCATCTTTGAGGGTTGCCAGGCTTCACGGGCCCGTCTGGTTCCTTTTGCCCATAACGATGTGGAGGCCGCGGCCCAGAAATTGGCCTCCATCAAGGAAAAAAATCCCCACTCCCTGGTTTTGCTGATCACCGAAGGGGTGTTCAGCATGTCCGGCGATCTCTCACCGCTTCCGGAACTGGTGCAATTAAAAGAGGAATTTCCGGATTTACTCATCTACCTGGATGACGCCCACGGCCTGGGGGTTATGGGTCCCCAGGGACGGGGCACGGTGGCCCACTTCGGCATGAACAGCGAAGTGGATTTCATCATGGGCACTTTCAGCAAGGCCCTGGCTTCCGTGGGTGGGTTCATCGCCGCCGACGATGAAGACGTGCTGGAATACTTGCGCCATCATTCCCGGCCCCTGATCTTTTCCGCGGCCCTGCCCGCCAGCAATGCGGCCACGGTCTTGGGTTGCCTGGAAATCCTGGAGCAGGATCCGGACCGGGTTCCCCGCCTTTGGGAGATCGTCCACAGAGTGCAAGCCGGTTATCGGGAGATCGGTCTCGTCACCGGAGAATCAAAAACCCCCATTATACCCATCTATATCGGGGACGACCAGAAGGCCTTCGCGTTTGCCCGGGATCTGTTTGAGGAAGGCGTGTTTGCCCTGCCGGCCATTTTTCCGGCAGTGCCCAAAGGGCAAGCGGTGATACGCACCGCCTACATGAGCACCCATGAAGACCGGCAGATCGATTTCGTCCTGGAAGTTTTGGCCCGGCTGGCCAAGAAACACCGGATCAGGGCTGATGATTTAATCGGGCGAGAGCAGTTTCTGTCCAAGGGTGGTTATTCGTCCCAGAGCCTGCGCATTTAACTTGAGAAATTTGCCGGTAACGCCGAATTATAATTTGGGGGATATTTTCCTTTGAGGCTCAGTGACCTGCTGCGGCTCAGTATTCGCCAGCTCCTGCGCCATCGCCGGCGCTACTGGGGGGTAATGTTGGCCATTGCCCTGGGTACCGCCGGCTTTATCACCATTATCACCATGGGCCGGGACCTCAAGGAGAATTTCAACCGCGACCTGGAACTGCTGGGCCGGGCCACCCTCATCAAGATCTACTTCGAAAAACTGCCTCCCTATCAGCACCAATACTTTCAGCAATCCACTTTGGAGGCCCTGCGCAAGGTGCCGGGGGTGAAAGACGCCAGCCTGGCGGTCAGCACCTTCTGGGCGCAAACCAGCCTCCAGGGGCAACAGTATGGTTTTTCCCTCTTCGGCGCGGACCGGGCCTTTTTTGAAGTCTGCGGACTATCCGCCCAAAAGGGAAAACTCCTGGGCCTGGAAGAAAATAATCAGCGCCGGCGGGCCGTCGTCTTGGGTCCGGAATTGGCCCGCACCCTTTTCGGCACCATTGACGTGGCCGGGGCCGAACTGGAAATCCAGCAGGACATCTTCACGGTGGCGGGAGTGCTGAAAGACGTGGGCCTGGGAGACCTCCGGCAGTTTGCCTTTCTTCCCTTTACCACCGCCCAGGATCGCATCCCCAACCTCAGTAACCCGAACCGCATCTATTTGCGGTGCTCCACCTGGGATGACGTGGAGAAGGTGGTGCCCCTCATTCCCCGGGTGGTGGAGTCGCAACAATATGTCCAGGGCCTCAAAGTGGACGTGGCCTGGGATCAGGTGAAGCGGGTGCAGGCCATAGCCTTTTGGGTCGAGCTTTTCATTTTCAGTTCCATCGTCGCCACCCTGATCCTGGGAGGAGTGGGCATCTGGACGGTGATGATGGCCGCGGTCAGGTCCCGCACCCGGGAAATCGGCCTGAAAAAAGCCATGGGCGCCGAGGATCAGGCCATCATGGCCCAATTCCTGGCTGAAGCCGTCTGTCTCAGCTTTACCGCCTCCCTGGCGGGCAGCCTCCTGGGGTTGGTGGTGGTGGAGATCACCAGCGTCATGATCAACAGCCACCCCGCGCAGGGACTTTTCCTTTTTTGCGTCTTCATCGGCCTGCTGGTGGCCGTGGGTCTGGGAGTGGCCGCGGGACTCTATCCTTCCATCCAGGCCAGCCGCATGGAAGTAGTCTCCGCCATCCGTTATGAATAAGCCGGCTAGCCCCCCCCTGGTTAATGGCCCCCTGATCCAGGTGATCCGCCTGTCCAAACATTACAGCAACGGCCACGGGGTCATCCCGGTCCTGAAGGGGATCAACCTGGAAGTGTACCCGGGAGAGATGGTGGCCGTGATGGGGCCTTCGGGATCGGGCAAATCCTCCCTGCTCTTTATCTTGGGCCTGCTGCAGCCGGCATCTTCCGGAAACTACCAGTTCCTCGGACAGGACGTGCTGCATTTAAGCCGCGCGGACCAGGCGGAGTTCCGCCGCCGGCGGGTGGGTTTCGTCTTTCAGAATTGCGATCTCTTCGAGAACTCCACGGTCTATGAAAACCTGGAGTTCCCCCTGGTATACGCCATGGTCGAGCGCCACGAACGGCCGGCGCGCATCGCCGCCGCGCTGGAGATGGTGGGACTGGCCCATCGTATGGGCCATCCGGCCAACCGGCTCTCCGGCGGTGAACGGCAGCGGGTGGCGGTGGCCCGGGCCTTGGTCAACCAGCCCCGGGTGATCCTGGCGGACGAACCCACCGGCCAGCTCGATCGTCAGAACGGCCATAAGATCATGGATCATTTCGAAAAGATTGTGGCCCTGGGGGAAACCGCCCTGATAG
>DYJG01000411.1 GCA_020723225.1 Desulfobacca acetoxidans
CTTCCGGGGCCTGCTGGACATCGTCTCCCTGATGGCGGTCAGCACCACCCAGGTGAGGCCCTTTCACGTTTTTGCCGAGTTGGGCCTGGTCTCCATTCTCCTGGGTTTAGTGGGGTTTGGCGGCTGGTTTATCTTATCGCTTTCCGCCGCCCCCTCACCCCTGGCCAGGCTGATCCTTTCCCTGCTGTGGCTCGCGGGAGCCTTATTCCTGTTTCTGGGAACCATCTTGCCCCTGTTGGGATTTCAACTGGAGATCATCACCGGCATCCTCCAGGATGAAACATGGCGCCATAATCTCCTGAAGAAACCTCCCCCGGGCGACCTCGAAGACTGATGAACGGCCCCCATTTACAGAAGCAATTCCATGCGCGGGCGGATATCCGCCGCTTTTGGAACCGGAGAAATAATCCTTATCTCCGGCGCAAGGAAGAGGAGTTAAGCCGGCGCATCTGGGAAGGCTGCCAAACCCCCCGGCCGCGACTCCTGGAAGTGGGCTGCGGCGAGGGGAACAACCTCCTCCAACTCCGGGAGTGGGCGCCTGCCGCGGCCTGCTGCGGCCTGGATTTTTCCGCGGCCAAACTGCGGTTTTTTAAGGAGCAGTGTCCCCAAGGCCTGCCTGTGTGCGGCGACGCGGCCGCGTTGCCCTTTAAGGACGCCCGCTTCGATTTAGTGTTGCTCCGGGACCTGCTGCACCACCTGCCCTGGGCCAAGGAAGCGGTGTTGCGGGAGTGCTGGCGGGTGACCCGGCCGGGAGGGAGAATCGTGGTCCTGGAGGGGCGGGGCGACGCCCTGCTGAACCGGATCTTTCAACGGCTCTACCCGGTGGAACGGGGCATGGCGGCGTCCACCCCGGCTAACCTCCTCGGCTTGGGGCGGAAATTGACGGCCGCGGCCTCCCTGGAGTTCGTAGAAGCCAGTTACCTGCTGCGGGCCGTGGGTTTTGTCGCTGGCTGGCCCGAAGGGAGGATGCGGTACATCTTCCGCCCCCTGTACCGGCTGGCGTTCTGGTGGGACCGTCTGGCTGCGGCCTGGCTGCCCCGCCGCCGCTGGACCTTGATGATGTTGACCCTGGTGAAGGACTAATCCCCGCTATGTGTGGTATCTACGGCATCCATTATCGGGAATCCCGGGAAGTGGAGCCGGCCCTGCTTGAGGGCATGGCGGCAAGCACGCACCATCGGGGGCCGGACCAGAGCGGGGATTATTATGAGCCGGGCCTGGCCTTGGGCATGAACCGGCTGGCGATCATTGATCTCTCAGGCGGCAGCCAGCCCATGTTCAACGAGGATAAGTCCCTGATCATCGTCTACAACGGCGAGATTTACAACCACCTGGAGATCAGGGACAGGCTGCTTAACAAAGGGCACGTCTTCCAGAGCCGGTGCGACACGGAAACCGTGCTGCATGCGTTCGAGGAATACGGCCCGGAGTGCCTGGGGCTGTTCAACGGCATGTTCGCGTTTGCCGTCTGGAACCGCAAGGAGCAATCCCTATTCCTGGCCCGGGACCGTTTGGGGATCAAACCCTTATACCTTGCTGATCTGACAGAGGGCCTGGCCTTCGCCTCGGAGGCCAAGGCCTTGGCGCCGCTCCTGCCGGAGGGGCCTGAACCGGATTGGACCGCGATCTGGCGTTTTTTCGCGTTCGGCTACGTGCCCTGCCCCGATTCCCCTTTCCGGGGCATCCGTAAACTGCCTCCGGGACATTACGGCTTCAGCGACGGCAAGGAGGTGAAAATCCGCCGCTACTGGCAGCCCCGGATCGGGCTGGGATCGGGGAATTCATTTTCCAAGGCCCAGACCGAGGTCTTCACGCTGTTGGACGCGGCGGTGCAAAAAGAGCTGATGAGCGACGTGCCCCTGGGGGTTTTCTTAAGCGGCGGCCTGGATTCTTCGGCGGTGGCCCTCTTTGCCCGGAGGAACCTGGGGAACACGGTGCATTCCTTCAACCTGCGGTTCGAGGAGGGGACCCATGACGAATCCGCCGACGCCCGCCTGGTGGCGGAGCATCTGGGGTTGCAGCACCATGAATTTCCTTTTGACCACCACACCTTGCGCCAGGCCCTGAGTGAAGTGGGCCGGAGGCTGGATGAGCCGTTCGGCGACTCCACGGTGCTCCCCCTTTATACCCTGGCCCGCTACACCCGGGAGCAGGTGAAGGTAGTCCTCACCGGCTGGGGGGGAGACGAAGTCTTCCCGGGTTATCCCACCTACAAGGCGCACCGATTGGCGCAATACTACCGGCTGCTCCCCGGTTTTCTGGGTCAGGGGCTGATTCCGGACCTGGTGCGGCGGCTGCCCGTATCCGACCGCTATATGAGTTTCGAGTTCAAGGCCAAGAGATTCGTCCAGGGATTTGAGATGTCCCCGGAACTCCAGCATTTCCTGTGGATGGGGTATTTCGACGAGGGGGGCCGGGAACGGCTTTTTACCCCGGAGGTAAGAAGGCAGGTGCGGCAAGACGCCCTGGCCCCGGTGCAGAATGTCCTGGGAGATTTGCCGGAAAGGGATTTGGTGAGCCGCATCCAGCACCTGGACGCCCTCTTTTTTCTGGAGGGGAACGGCCTGTTCCAGGCCGACCGCATGACCATGGCCGCGTCCCTGGAGGCCCGGGTGCCGCTGCTGAACATCGACCTGATCTCCTATGTCTACGACCTGCCGGCAAAGGTGAAGATGCACCGGGGCCGGACCAAGGAGCTGCTGCGGGCCGCGTTGGCGCCTTATTTGCCCCCGGCCATTTTGCGCAAGCCCAAGAAAGGGTTCGGGCCGCCGTCTGCGGCCTGGCTGCGGGGGCCGCTCTCGGGAGTTTTGCGGGAGATTTTTACCCGGAAGCGGGTGGAGGAACAGGGGATTTTCCAATGGCCGGAAGTGCGGCTGCTGCTGGCGGAACATCAATCGCGGCGGGCGGACCACGGGCGGAATCTGTGGGCGTTGTTGAGTTTTCAGATTTGGTATGAGAATTTTATCCTGGGGCGTGATCCGGTGTAGGGGTCGTTTTTCGTTTTACGTTTTTCGTGAAAAGAACTTACCGAATTATATGGAAAAGTCTTTTTTATATAAGACGCTGGTGGTAGCGGGAATTGCCATGGTCCTCCTGGCCCTGGGGGAGATCGGCGTGCGCGTGGTGTTTGCCTGGAAGATGCAAAAAGCGGCAAATCTCAATCTGCCGGCAGGGCAAACGCCGCCCCAATACGCCA
>DYJG01000412.1 GCA_020723225.1 Desulfobacca acetoxidans
ATGCAAGCCATCCGCATCCATGAATTCGGCGGACCTGAGGTCTTGAGCCTGGAGGAAGTCCCGGACCTGGCCCCCGGCCCCGGACAGGTGGTGGTCCGGGTCAAGGCCGTGGGCGTCAATCCGGTGGATACTTACATCCGGGCCGGTTCTTATCCCACGCCACCTTTGCCCTTCACCCCGGGGTTCGACGCGGCCGGCGAGGTGGAAGCCGTGGGGCCGGGGGTGACCCGGGTGGCGGCGGGCCAACGGGTCTACACCGCCGGCACCCTGAGCGGCGCCTATGCCCAGCAGGCCCTTTGTGAGGAATCCCAGGTCCATCCCTTGCCGCTCAAGGCCTCCTTTGCCCAGGGCGCGGCCTTGGGCATCCCCTGCGGCATCGCCTACCGGGGCCTGTTCCAGCGGGCCAGAGCCCTGGCCGGAGAAACCGTCCTGGTCCACGGCGCCAGCGGCGGGGTGGGCACCGCCGCGGTGCAGTTGGCCCGGGCCGCGGGGCTTACGGTCATCGGCACCGGCGGCACTCCCCGGGGCCGGGAGTTGGCCTCCCAGCAAGGCGCGCACCACGTCCTGGATCACGGCGCCCCGGGTTATCTGGAGGAAGTGCGGCGGCTCAGCGGCGGCCAGGGCGTGGACGTGATCATCGAACTGCTGGCCAACGTCAACCTGGGGAAGGACCTGAAAGTCCTGGCCCCGGGCGGCCGGGTGGTGGTCATCGGCTCCCGGGGGCCGGTGGAGATCGATCCCCGGGACACCATGGGCCGGGAGGCGGCGGTTTTGGGAGCCTTGATTTTTAATGCCACCCCTAAGGAATACGCCGGCATCCACGCGGCCCTGACCGCGGGCCTGGAGAACGGCTCCCTCCGGCCCGTCATCGGCCAGGGACTTCCCCTGAAAGACGCGCCCCGGGCGCACCGGAAGGTCATGGAGCCGGGGGCTTATGGGAAGATTGTCCTGGTTCCTTGAGGGTTAAATGAAAAACAAGGAAGTGGCCAAGCTGTTCAATGAAATCAGCGAATACCTGGAAATGGACGGCGTGGCCTTCAAGCCCTATGCCTACCAGAAGGCGGCCAGGGCTTTGGAGTCATTGCAGGATGATCTGGGGGACCTCTACCGCCAGGGCGGGCTGAAGGCCTTGAAAAAGATTCCCGGCATCGGGGAGAGCATGGCCCAAAAGATCGAGGAATACCTTACCACCGGGAAGATGCAATATTACGAAGATTTTAAAAAGAAAATGCCCATTAACCTGGAGGAGATCATTGGGGTGGAAGAGGTGGGGCCCAAAAAGGCCAAGGTCCTCTATGAGCAATTGGGGATCAAGACCCTGGAGGAGCTAGAGGAAGCCGCCAAGGCCCATAAAATCGCCCCCCTCTTCGGCTTCGGCCAGAAGACCGAGGACAATATCCTCCAGGGCATCGGGTTTCTCAAAACCGGCAAGGGCAGGTTCCTTTTGGGAGACATTTTGCCTATTGCCCACGGGATTTGGCAAAAACTGCTCTCTCTGAAAGAAGTGGAGAAGGCGGATACCGCGGGGTCCCTCCGGCGCATGAAGGACACCATCGGCGACGTGGATTTCCTGGTAGTCTCCCGGCAGCCCGAAAAAGTCATGGATTTTTTTGTTACCCTGCCAGGGGTGGTCAGGGTCTGGGGCCGCGGCAGCACCAAATCTTCGGTGCGCCTGAAGGAAGGCTTCGATATGGACCTCAGGGTGATCCCCCCGGAGAGCTACGGCGCGGCCCTGCAATACTTCACCGGCTCCAAGGAGCACAACATCGCCCTGCGCAAGATCGCCATCGACCAGGGGTATAAGCTCAGCGAATACGGCCTTTTTCAGGGCGATACCCCGGTGGCCGCGGAAACCGAGGAAGAGGTCTACGCCAGATTGGGCCTGGCCTGGATCCCCCCGGAACTCCGGGAGGACCGGGGGGAGATCGACGCGGCTTTAACGGGCAAACTGCCGCGGCTGCTGGACTACCGGGACATCAAGGGCGATTTGCACGTCCACAGCAATTGGAACGGCGGCGTCCAATCCATCCGGGAGATCGCAGCCGCGGCCCGGGAGCTGGGTTACGAATACGTGGGCATTTCCGACCATACCAAATTTTTGAAAATCGAACACGGGCTGGATGAGGAGCAACTCCGGGCCAGAAATAAAGAAATAGAAGAGATAAACCTGGAACTCAAACACGCGGGCCATAATTTCACTGTGCTCAAGGGCTGCGAAGCCAACATCATGGCCGACGGCTCCATCGATATCGCTGATGAAGTCCTGGCAGAGATGGATTATGTCATCGCCGGGGTGCATTCCCAGTTCAAGATGCCCCGGGCGGAGATGACCCGAAGAATCATCACCGCCATGGAAAACCCCCACGTGGACATCATTTCCCATCCCACCGGGAGGTTGTTGAAAAAGAGGGAGGAGTACGATATTTCATTGGAGAAAATATTGGAAGCGGCCCGGTCCACCGGGACGGTCCTGGAAATCAACGCCTATCCGGAGCGGCTGGACTTAAATGACTTGAACATCCGCGTCTGCAAAAATCTGGGCATCAAGATGGTGATCAATACCGACGCCCACCAGGTGGATCAACTGCGGCTGATGCCCTTCGGCATCGCCCAGGCCCGGCGGGGCTGGGCCGAGAAGGAGGATATTATAAACGCCTGGCCGGTGGCTAGGCTGTTGCAGATGCTGAAGTGATTTTTGGGGGCAATGTTCTTAACAATGGTAACATCTTTGTCAAAATATCCCCGCTCACCCTCCTATTCCCCGCCCTTTCATTTGACAAGCGCCCGGAATTCTCACTATAATTTAACAAAAGTATAAATAATTTAAACTACATGAACCATTAGCTGACAACTGTAAGAAGGATATGAACATGACGGAGATAATCGATGTGCGGGGTCTGGATGAGAAAGACGTGCAACTGCTGCAATCACTGGTTGAGCGCTTAAGGAAAACAGGGAAAAAGAAGAAAACCCAAGGAGAAGAAGTGGAACATGAATTGGTTTTCGCGACCCACCGTTCCAATGTGATCGGGAAATTGACCCGAAGAGAAATCTATGAAGACCTCTAACATGATCCTCTTGGATACCAATATTCTGGTCTATTACCGTCAAGAGCTTTCCGCCTTTCACCAACACGCCAAAGAACTTATGGAACAAGGACTGAGAGGGGCG
>DYJG01000413.1 GCA_020723225.1 Desulfobacca acetoxidans
GACCCGGAAATTCGGATTTTTCCATATTTTTTCGTGTGGAACGACTTTGCCTGGGAGGATTTGGGGCCGGAGTATGTGGCGATTAAATGGCACCGCCACCCGGATGAGCCGGAGTACGATTATAATTCCCCCCGGTGCCGGGAGTTCCTGGAGAAGGTGCGGGCACGGGGGCTTCCCATCCTCCTGGAGGAATCTTTGGAGAACACCTTGTTCTTTCTGGATGAATTGGCCCCGGACCTGCCGGTGGTCATCCCCCACCTGGGGGCCTTGAGCGGCGGCTACCGGGCCCTGGATGCCGCCGGGGTCTGGGGCCGGGAGCAAATCTGGGCGGACATGGCCGTGGCCGGGCTGCCGGAAATCAAGGATTACTTAAGCCGCTACGGCAGTTCCCGCCTGATGTTCGGCAGCGACTACCCCTTCAGCCGCCCGGCCGCGGAACTGGCGAAGATCATGGGCCTGGGCCTGCCGGAGGGGGAGGTTGAGGCCCTTTTGGGGGGGAATTTTAGGCGATTGTGCCGGTTGAAGTGATCGTTTTGCGTTTTGCGTTTTTCGTAAAGAAAAGCCTGTTGAATTAAGTTCTCTTTTTTACTAAATCACTAATCCCTGGCCCCTGGCCCCTAAAAAAGGCGACCCTTGGGTCGCCTTTTTTAACGAAAAACGAAAAACCAAAAACGAAAAACGGTCTTTAAAGAGCCAGCATCCTCTCCTTGCACGCCTCCAGCATAGGCTCGAACTGATCCAGCAACTGCCCCTGGAACCGCCGCCATTCCTCCTGGAACTGGGGCAGGTGCTCCACTTCCAGCTTCACTTTCTGGCGCATCTGGGCCTCCAGGGCCCGCTGCATCTGGCCGATGCCCGCGCCGAAGCGCGCTTTTAGCTGCTGCATGGCGTTGTTCCGGACCTGGAGGAAGTTTTGCAGGAGGTTCTCCAGCTCCGCTTTCTGCCGGGCCATGGCCTTCTTATCCCGGGCCGCCAGCATCAAGCCCTCCAGGGCCTGGGCCATCCGGGGGTCCAGTTCCCCGTCTCGGGGGAGGATAATGTTCCGGAGGAGCACTTCCTTGACGGCAGCCAGGGCCTCTGCCTTCGCCGGGGCCGGGAGGCCGGAGATTTCGGCTTCCAGATCGCCGCCGTCTTTCAGAAAATTAACCGCCAGTTGGCGGCCCTGGTCCCGGTATTGCTCCCGGGTCAGTTCCTCCTTGGTAGCCCGTCCGTATCGCTCCGCCTTTTCTAGAGCCAGTTCCAGGGCGCTTTTAATTTCCGCCAACTTGAAAATCCTTTCTCTCCCACCCGGGGAGTCTCAACAGGTCTTTCACTTGAATTTGGGGGGAGGAGCCGTCTCGGTTTTGGGGCTTTCCTTAGCCGGACCGGGCTCGGCGGAATCCTTCGGCGCTTCTGACTTGCCGGCGCTGGGATTCTTGCCCGCGTAATCGCTGACGTACCAGCCGCTGCCTTTGAGATGGAAAGAGCAGGCGCTGATGATTTTTTCGAGACTGCCGCCGCATTGGGGGCACACCGTCAGGGGCGCTTCGGAGAAATTCTGCCACTTCTCCACCACCTGCCCGCACGCGGCGCATTGATACTCATAGATGGGCATACTGCCAACCTCCTTGCCGATTCTCTTCGTAATAACGCATCACCCGGGGTAGTTCCGGGGATTTTAAGGGTTTCAGAATTTTTTGGGTTAACAGGTGGACCTGTCTCTCTTCCTCGTTTTTCTGCTCCTCCGGGGCTTCGAACAGGGCCTGGAAGCGGCTGAAGCGGACCACGTGCACCAGTTCGTGGGTTATAATATAGAGCAGCAGCGGCAGCAGGCTGAGGTCCGGGCAGGAGTCCAGGGCCTTGAGGATATTGTGGTCCTGGAGGCAGATGCGGTAAAAATCAAAGACCGCGGATTTCAGGACCCGGTCCCGATGGCAGCCCCGATATTTGGCCACCAGGGCCAGGGCGTGGGAAGAGATCTCGTCTTGTTCCAGTCCTTCCAGAGTAAGGATATCGTACCGGGCCCGGCGCCAGCAATTGGGCGTGAGCTTATAGAAGTCGGAGGTCATCTCCTCGGCGATGACCGTCGCCTCCCGGAGAAGTTCCTTATGATGTTCGAGAAAAAGAGAGTGGCCCATAATTCCCTTAACCTTTTAATATTATCATGATTAATTGCCTTGTCAATGTTTTAAGCTATCAGTTTTCAGCAGTCAGCTTTCAGCTCTTAGCTCCTAGCTTTTCGCTTTTCGCTTTTAAAATCGGTGGAAAGCCGCGGAAAATTTGATTGATCTCGATTTTGGGCCGAATCTCTGTTATTTTTCTATTAGCTGACCGCTGAAAGCTGATAGCTGTTAGCTTTTCCCCCTGGAGACCGCTATGTCCCGACTGCCCCGGGAGTTGGAGACCCTAGCCAAGATGTTGGCCTACATGCTGGGCCGCCGCCCCGACGAGTTCGGGCTGGTGCTGGAGGCAGAGGGTTGGGTACCGATCAAACAATTACTCCAGGCCCTCCACGAAGAACCGGGCTACACCCGGGTGCGGCGGGAAGACCTGGAGCGCCTGGCGGGCCTGACTTCCCCGCCCGTTATCGAGATAACGGGGGATAGGGTCCGCAGCCTCAATCCGCCGGCCCCGGAACTGCGCCGGGAGCCGGAGGGACTCTTGCCTTCCTCGTTGTATCTGGCCATTTCTCCGAAAGTCCACACCCTGGTCTGGGAACAAGGCCTCAAGCCGCGGCCGGGCCGGGAACTGGCGCTCGCCCGGACCCCGGAAATGGCCCGGCGTCTGGGGAAGCGCCGGGCCAACGAGCCGGTCTTGGTAACGGTGGCCGCCCAGGCCGCGGCCCGGAAAGGGCTTGATTTCCAGGCTTACGGCGAGGAACTCTTTCTTACCGCCGCAACCATTCCCCGGGAATTCCTGACCCTGCCCGGCCCCCCCAAGGAACTGCCGGCGCCCAAGGCCGCGGCCAAACCCAAGGCTCCCCCCTCCCCCGGCACGGTCCTGCTGGATCTGCCCCAGATGCTCACCGGCAAACCGGAGAAGGGCAAAAGACGGGATGAGGCGGCCTGGAAGACCGGGGCCCGGGCCTTGAGAAAAAAGCGGGGGAAGAAGGGGGAATGATCTCACGCAAAGACGCCAAGACGCAAAGTAAAAAGACGCAATAACACGTAGGGTAACTGCT
>DYJG01000414.1 GCA_020723225.1 Desulfobacca acetoxidans
AAAAAGCTGAAGATTGGCTTTATTCCAGTGCCAGAAATTATTATGACTTGGAAGCAGTATTGGACATTGATTTCTTAGAATGATAATACCAAGAAGACCAAGCAAAGCTTGGCGGCCAAGTGCGTTCCCAAACACAGCTTGGGAACGAGAAGGATATGGAGGTTTTGCATGACCCTCGCTCTTAAGTTAGACCCCGCGGCCTGGCAGCCGGAGATAGAAATAGTCACCTACCGGTTGGATAACGGCCTGAAGATTTTCGTGCTGCCCGACGCCCGGGTGCCCGCGCTCTCCCTGCAGCTCCACTACCACGTGGGATCGCGGCATGAACTCCAGGGCATCACCGGCATCAGCCATCTTTTCGAGCACCTGATGTTCAGGGGCTCGGAGACCCTGGGGCCGGAGGAGTTCTCCCGCATCCTCCAGGCCAAGGGCGGCGAGATCAACGCCTTCACCACCCGGGACCACACCTCCTATTTCGAAAACCTGCCCTCGGAGCACCTGGAATTGGGCCTGCAATTGGAGGCCGACCGCCTGGCGAACTTGAAGCTGAACGAAGAAAACTTCCAAACCGAGCGCCAGGTGGTCATCAGCGAACGCAAGCTTCGCTCCGTGGACAGTCCCTTCGGCCTGGTCCTGGAGCAGCTCTTTGCCGCTGCCTATACGCAGCACCCCTACGAGTGGCCGGTGATCGGCTGGGACCAGGACCTGAAGCGCATGAGCCTCAGGGAATGCCTGTCCTACTACCAGACCTACTACCACCCGGGAAACTTAAGCGTGGTCATCGCCGGGAACGCTCAGCCGGATCAGGCCCGGGACCTGGTGGATAAATATTTCGGGAAACTCCCCAGCCCGGGGCCGGTGGCCGACCTGAAGGTGGCGGAGCCGCCCCAGCGAGGCGAGCGCCGGGCGGTGCTGAAAAAGGTGTCCCAGGTGGAGGCCCTGTTTGCGGGGTTTCATATCGTCGGCTTGGACCACCCGGATATTTATCCCCTGACTCTGCTGGCCGTGGTGCTCTCCGGCGGCAGATCCTCCCGCTTCTACCAGGAATTCGTCAAGCCCGGCCGGGCCGTGGAGATGGAGGCGGAAATCGGCGCGCCCCCCTGGACCAGCGAAGACCCGGACCTGATGGTGATGACCGCCATTGCCGCGCCCGGACAGTCCCTCCCCCAACTGGAAGACGACCTGTGGGCCGCCCTGGCCCGGCTGGACAAGGACGGGGTGCAACCGGTGGAATTGGCCCGGGCCAAAAAGCTCATCCGGGCCCAGGCGGCCCGGGGGCTGTCCCAGAATTTCTACCGGGGCCTGCTGGTGGGCCTGTTCGACATGAAGACCGGGGACGCGGGCCGGGTCAATGAATTGCTCAAACTCTACGAAACCGTGACCCTGGAGGACCTGCACCGGGTTGCCAAAACCTACCTCCGGGAGGATAACCGCACGGTGGTGGCTTTGAAGCCGGTGTCCCCGGAGGAGAGCCGGGCCTTGGGGGAGATGGTTTAAAAGCAGGGGCCAGGGGTCAGGGGCCAGGGGCCAGGGGTAAGTAATAAGTGGTAAGTGATAAGTGATCAGTGATCAGTAACACTTGACATTGGTAAGGCGGCCTTCGGCTTTTTAACAATGGCAGATCGCCTTATAATGATAAAGTTGCCATCGAAGTTATGTTGAAATTAATAAAAATTGGCATCCTGGCCGCGGGGCTTTTGACTTTCTGCTTTCCGGCGCCCTTGGTGGACCGGGTACCATCGCCGCCCGCGGCACAAAAGCCAAAACCGGTTTTGCCGCCGCCGGGAGTGAAGCATTTAACAAAGGTGGAAGACCTGGTCTTGGAATTGACCAATCAGGCTCGGCGGGTTAAAGGTCTGCCCCCCTTAAGCATGGATGAAGATCTGCGCCGCGTGGCCCGGGCCTATAGCGACGATATGCTGGTGCGCCGCTTTTTTGACCACACCAATCCCGAGGGGGTATCCTTTGATGAGAGGATTTCAGACCACTACCCCCACCGGTTTCACGTGGTGGGGGAGAATATCTGGAGCGCGTTCGGCTACAATCCCCGCAAAACTCAACAAGTTGCCCAAGAAATCGTGGATTCCTGGATGAACAGCCCCGGGCATCGGGAAAATCTGCTTAGCCCCCATTACACGCACCTGGGAGTGGGGGTTTCCTCCCGGCAAGACAAGATTCTGGCCACCCAGGAATTTGTGGGGAAGCCCAAAACCTTCGGATTCAGGGAACTTATCACCCTCATCAAATCCAGAGTTCCAAGTTCCTCGTAGGGCGCGTCTCACGCGCCAAATTGGTGCGTAAGACGCACCCTACAACTAAAAGGAAACGCCATGGCAAACTATATTCCCGAAATTCACCAGGCCACTTTACCTAACGGCCTTAATCTACTAGGCGTGGAATACGACCGGGTTCCCTGGCTGAGCCTTACTTTTTTGGCCAAGCGGGGCGCAGAGGCCGATCCTCCTGGGAAAGGGGGCGTGGCGGATTGGACCGCGGAATTTCTCACCCTGGGGACGCAAAAACGGACGCAATTGCAGTTGGCCGCGGATATCGAGGCCCGGGGCGCGGCCCTGTCCGCCCGGGGCGGCTGGGACGCCACGGTGGTGAGCCTGGAGGGGCTGGCCGAAGACCTGCCGGAGCTGATGGCCACCATGGCCGAAATCGTGCAGACTCCCGGGTTTCCTGAAAGCGAGTTTCCTCTGCTGAAAGAGCGGCGCCGCGCGGAGCTGACCCACCTGCAGGACGATCCCCGGGAATTCGCCAACCGCCGTTTTACCCGTCTCTTTTTCGGGGACGCGCCTTACGGCCACCCCACTTCCGGGGACCTGGAGAGCCTGGAGGCCATCGGTTTGGAAGACCTGCGGGATTTTTACCGCCGGGAGTTCACGCCTAAGGAATCCACCCTGGTGATGGTGGGGATGGCGCCCTTTGCCCGGATGCGGGAGGAAGCGGAGAAGTTCTGGAGCGCCTGGAGCGGCGGCGGCCCCGCCAGCCCTCCTTACACCCAGGTCCCGGAGGGCCTCCGGGCTCCGGGAAACTACCTCCTGGACCGTCCCGACCTGACCCAGAGCGAAATTCGCATCGGCCACCTGGGGCTGCCCCGGTCCCACCCGGATTACCACCCCTTAAGGCTGGTGAATTATATCCTG
>DYJG01000415.1 GCA_020723225.1 Desulfobacca acetoxidans
CTCACGGAGCGGCCGGAGGACTTCGCGGGGCTGGAGAAAAAGGTCACCGAGATGGACCTGCCCGAACTCCACCGCTTTGTCCAGCGCCTGGAGCGGGACGGCTACAAATCCACCCCCTATCGCCTGGACATCTACCGCCGCGTTTCCCTGTCCATTACTCCCTTGATTTTGGTGGTCCTGGGCATGGCCCTGACGCTGCGGGGGGAAAGAATCAACCTGCCGGCCATGATCACCCTGGGGTTAGGGCTGATGTTCGGGTACTGGCTCCTGTTCGGCCTCTGCACGTCCTTCGGCGAGGCCGGACGCTGGCCCCTGCTGTTGGCCGTCACCCTGCCCCACCTGGGGTTTGGGGCCCTGGCCTTTATTTTGGCGCGGCGGGCGGCGCGTTAGAAACCAGTTCCAAGTTCCGAGTTCCAGGTTCCAAGTTTGGGCGGTTAGCATTCCAAACCTCAGCGCCATGAATTGCGTTGACCTGAAAATTATGAGGAACAGCGGGGTTATCCTCTTCGGGCATCATCCCGGTGTCTAGAACGCATCCATCTAACCTTGAACTCATTAAACTCGGAACTTGGAACTTGGAACTTTTTTTCTTTCCGGGCCGGATAGCGGCACAGAGGTGCTAATTCCTGATAATCTCAAGATAATCCCGCGGGTTGATGGGGTCTGGTGCGCTTTTGTCCATAGAGTTAGTGGGTAAAAGACAAAGCAAATGTTAATTTTTTATTGGCATGGCCGGGGAAACTGTGCTATCAAGGAACCGCCAACCTGCGTAGGGCGGCACTGCGGCAGAATTTTGTGGAGGTTACCGCAGGGGGATAAGATTAAGGGAAAGGGGGGATGGGCCAAAAGGGTACCATTTGCTGATGTTGGTCATGGTTGGGTGGAACGGGAGACGTAATTAACCGCAAACCGGGAGAAATGGGAGACCAAAGCATGACTAAAGCAGAATTGATCGCGCAAGTGGCGGGTGAGGCCCAATTGAGGAAGGTTGACGCGGAAAAGGCCATAAACTCTTTAATTCGCACCGTATCAGAGACCCTGAAGAAGGAGGGCCGGCTGGCCCTGGCGGGTTTCGGCACTTTTGCGGTGTCCCAGCGGAAAGCCCGGGAGGGGCGCAATCCCCAGACCGGCAAACCCATCAAGATTCCCGCGACCAAAGTAGTGAAATTCAAACCGGGAAAGCAACTGAAAGATTTAGTGAAGTAGCCGGCAGGACAATACCTGGCCTGTTGCTCACGGGTTGGCACTCCGGCAGAAGGCGGTCAAGGGAAAGGGTGGCCGTGAAGCAAGGCTTCGAAGCCCGGCCACCAGTCTGATCATTGCTCTTAAGAAAGCAGAGTCAGGTAAGAAATTTCATCCCAAGCCGCTGCGGGGGGTAAGGGGAAAGGTTTGGCGCCGGGTCGCTGAATCGGCTGCAGGTTCCTTCAAAGTGACCGGGGTGTGGCTGAGTCAATTTAACAACTGGAAAACGCGGTGGGCCGGGTCCCCGCGTTTTTCCATGTTCGGCCTTATCCGTTAATGCCAAATTAACATTCACCTGCAACAAAACTGTATAATCAAACGGCGTTCATCTGCGTTTATCGGCGGTTAAATATTAACCGCCGATGCACGCCGATAAACGCCGCTCATCTTCAGTTTGTTGATCGAGAAAGCGAACTTGGTCTAAGGCGGATTGGCGCAGGTTAAATTTGGGGTGGGGGGAGGGGAAACATTTCTCCGCCCCCTGCAACTCTTGGCAGCAATCCTCCGGAATTTTCCGACTGATTTCGGGCCGCGGCTTCATTCCTCCCCGGAGGCCCGGAGATCCAACACTTCCCCCAACGCAGCCAGTAGATCGGGATGCTCATCCGCCTGGACGGTGCGCAAGTCCAGGAGCAGAGATCCATGTTCCAGGCGGGCGATTACCGGGGGATGGCTCCGGCGGAGGCGGGCTTCCAATTCATGGGGGGATAACCTCGGGACTTCCAGGGCCAGGGCCCGGCTCGGCAGGGATGCTTCCGGCAGGGCGCCGCCCCCCACCCGGGCCTCGCTGGGGCGGATTTCCACCTTGATTTTAGCGCCCCAACGACGTTTCATAGTCCGGGCGAGGTTCCTGGCCTGGCGTTCGAGGTCCGCCAGGGGGCGGGTAATCAGCGCCAGGGTGGGAATGGCGGCCACGGCCCGGGGCTCCTCCAGATAAAGGCGCAACGTGGCTTCCAGGCCGGCCAGGGTCAGCTTATCCGGACGCAGGGCCCGGGTCAGGGGGTTTTGGCGCAAGGCGGCCACCAGTTCCCGGGAACCCAGGGCAAATCCGGCCTGGGGGCCGCCCAGGAGCTTGTCGCCGCTGAAGAGCACCAGATCGGCCCCGGCGGCCAGGGTCTCCTGGACGGTGGGCTCCTTCTCCAGGCCGTAGCGGCTTAAGTCCACCAGGCAGCCGCTGCCCAGGTCCTCCAACACCGGGAGGCCGTAGCGCCGGGCCAGGGCCGACATTTCCGGCAGAGACACCTCCTTGGTAAAGCCGACGATGCGGTAGTTGCTGGGGTGGACCTTCAGCAGCGCCGCGGTCTCGGAAGTGATGGCGTTTTCATAATCCTTTAAATGGGTTTTGTTGGTGGTGCCCACTTCCTTCATGATGGCGCCGCTGGCGGCCATGATTTCCGGCAGGCGGAAAGAGCCGCCGATTTCCACCAACTGCCCCCGGGAGATGATCACCTCCCGCGCCTTAGCCAGGGTGTTGAGCGCCAGGAGCACCGCACCGGCGTTGTTGTTCACCACCAGTGCGGCTTCGCAGCCGGTGAGTTCCTTAAGCAGCCCCTCCAGGTGGTCCTGGCGGGAGCCCCGTTCGCCCCGGGCCAGATCGTACTCCAGGGTGGAGTAGTGGGCCGCCACCTCCAGGATCTGCTCCAGGGCCTCCAAGGCCAGCAGCGAGCGCCCCAGGTTGGTGTGGATGATGACCCCGGTGGCGTTGATCACCCGGCGCAGCGAGGGTTGCGCGGCTGCGTCCAGGGCTTCCTGGAGATGGGAGAAGAGGGCGTCTGCATCCAGGCGGGAAGGTAATTCCGCCGGGGGGCAGGCGCGCCAAGCTTGCCTCCGGGCCTCCAGCACCCGGCGCAGCGCGGCCGCGGCCCAGGGCCGGGGCAAATGGTCCACCCAGGGTTTAAGGCGGGG
>DYJG01000416.1 GCA_020723225.1 Desulfobacca acetoxidans
GCCAGAACCAGGAGGAGGGCCGCCAGGGAGCCCAGACGGCGGCCCGCCAGGTATACCGGCAACGGCGTGAGGCTGACCGTAAACAGGTAGACTACGGGGTTCTGGCGCCCCCAGACGAAAAACAGCAGCAAGGACCCGAGACAGAGGCCCCAGACGGCAAATTTGCGGCCCACGCCAGCCTCCCCCCAAGGCCTCCTCAGGGAGGCGGCATCTGGGGAATATAGGGCATCAACGCCAACAGGCGGGCCTGCTTGATGGCCCGGGTGACCCGGCGCTGGTGGCGGGCGCAATTCCCGGAAATGCGCCGGGGGATGATTTTGCCCCGCTCCGTCACGAATTGTCTCAGGGTATTGGCGTCCTTGTAATCGATGGGCAGGTTCGAGTCCACGCAAAAGCGGCAGACCTTGCGCCGGACATAAAATTGTTTCCGCTTGCGGCGAGGCATTACCGGCACGGGTTAGCCCTCCTTTGCTGGGGTTGGGGTTTCTTCTGCGGGAGCCGCAGTTTCCGGAGGAGCGGCGGCAACCTCGGCAGGAGCTTCCGGAGCCGGAGCGGCTTCCGCCGCGGGCGCGGCGGCCTCAACTGCCGACGCGGCCGCAGCCTGGGCCCGGGCGGCGATCTCCGCCTGCAGGGCCTCCAGATTGACTTTATCGGCTTTGACTACGGTGTGGTAGCGGATGATGCGGTCGTCGATGCGGTAGTTGCGCTCCAGTTCCTTTACCGTGGCCGGGGTGCCCGCAAAATCGGCCAACACGTAATAGCCCCGGGTGGTGCCCTTAATCCGGTAGGCCAACTTGCGGCGGCCCCAATCATCCAGGCCCACCAGGGTCCCGCCGGCCGCGGCGATAATCCGGCTGAACTTGTCGATGGCGGACTTCACTTCTTCATCCGGGAGGTCGCCGTGGACCACCCAGACAGACTCATAACGTCGCATAATTCCTCCTCACGGTCTGATGGCCCCGGATCAAATCCGCCCGGAGCAAGGAGAATAACCGTTATTATTTATCAGAATCGCATATTGCTGTCAATAGCCGAATCCGGTTGCTAAGGCTGACGACAAAGGGGTGGCGGCCGGCAGGCTTCCACCCCTTTGATTTAAGCGCTGGAAATTTTGGAGTTAAAGATTAATAAACGGTGAAGTAAGCCACCTTCTCGGCGCTGCCGTATTGGTTATTCACCCGGCTGACGACCGTGTAGGTCCCGGGGGTGGCGTTGTTGGGCAGGCCGTAATTCACCTGGTCCGAGTAAGTGCCGTTGGTGTTGGTCACCTGGGTCTGGTAAGGCTGCCCCAGCGTGGCGTTGTTAAAACGTACTTCCCGGTACAGGGTGCTGTTCACCGGCACGTTGTTGGGCGTGAGGATGGTGTAATCCATGGCCAGGCTGACCTGCCCGCCGGGACGCACCTGGGAGGGGTTGACATAGACCCGGTTGACGTCCACCAGGTTACCCTGGGACGGGCTGTAGTTATAGCTCTGCTGCGCAGCCTGGGCCGACCGGATCTGGCTGTTGCGGTGCTGGGCGTAAAGATAGCCCCCCACCCCGCCGACGATGGCGCCGGTGGCCGCTCCCACCCAGGCGCCGGTGGCCGGGGAGCCGGTGGCCGCGCCGATAATGGCGCCCAAAGCCGCGCCGCCGGCCGCGCCGCCCAAAGCCCCGGCGCCGGCTGACCGGCCCGGGTCATAGTAGCCGCTTTCAGTCTGGCAACCGGCCAGGGTGGCGGCGAAGATCAAGACCATGGCGATAGCTAATAATTTCCGGCCCATTTTCCTTTCTCCTCTCTCAGTCAGCATTATCTTTGAGTTCTTTTGCCTAAAAAATCAGGCATCATAGTCCGATACATTAACACTTTTTTTATAATAAGTCTTTTTCCGGCAGATGCAATCCCCCCAGGCCGCGCTTTAAACCTCCCGGCCCGCGGCCTGGCGGATGCGGTCCAGGATGCCGTTGATAAAGGCGCCGGAGTCTTCGGCGCCGTAAACCTTGGCCAGCTCCACGGCTTCGTTGATCACCACCTTGGGGGGAATCCGGGGTTCATGGAGAAGCTCATAGGCCGACAGGCGCAGCAGGTTGCGGTCCACGGCGGCCATGCGCTCCAGCCGCCAGTGCTCCGAGTAGCGAGAGATCAGGGCGTCCAATTCCTCCAGGTGGGCCGCCACTCCTTCCACCAGTTGCCGCAGGTAGGCCGGGGGGTTGCTCTCCTTGTGGAAATGCCGCCAGAACCGGGCCAACTCGAAGGCGCGGCGCTCTCCGGCAAATTCGGCCTGATAAAGAAATTGCAGGGCCAGTTCCCGGCAGCGGCTACGGGAGATAGCAGCCACGCGTAATACCGTTTTTCGTTTTGCGTTTTGCGTTTTTCGTTAAAAACATTAGGACTATCACTGGGTTACTTAGTGTTTCCATTTGAAAGCGAAACTGGTATTAGAAGTCATTTCAAAACCTCTTCCAGGCGTCATCTTGAATCACCCACTAGAGGATAAGCTAGTAAAAAAACTCCCCCTTTTCTAAAGGGGGCCGGGGGGATTTTATAAGCGCCTGAAAATCCCCCTAAATCCCCCTTTACAAAGGGGGACTTAAAAGCCAGCACTTCCAACTAAATCATGGTGGATAACCTCTCTGAAGCCTCGAACGGGTTTTGAAATAGGTTCTATGCCTCAAATGAAGCGCCAGAGGCGGTTACCCCTACAGTTCCTTCAGCAGGTTAACCATCTCGATGGCGGCTTCGGCCGCGGCAAAGCCCTTATTCCCGGCCTTGCTCCCGGCCCGCTCAATGGCCTGTTCCAGGGAATCGGTGGTGAGGATGCCAAAGGCAATGGGGACGCCGCTCTCTAAAGAGACCTGGGCCACGCCTTTGCTAACTTCCGCGGCCACGTAGTCGAAATGCGGGGTGGAGCCCCGGATCACCGCGCCCAGGCAGATGACCGCGTCATGCTTCCCGGCCTGGGCGAGGCGCTTGGCCACCAGGGGAATCTCCCAGGCCCCGGGCACCCGGACCAGGGTCAGGGCCTCTTCGGCCGCGCCCTTGCGGCGGAGGCAATCCAGGGCGCCCTCCAGGAGCCGTTCGGTAATGAAGGAATTGAAGCGACTTACCACGATGGCGAACTTCAGGCCCTCGCCGATGAGCTTGCCTTCTACGGTGCGCAT
>DYJG01000417.1 GCA_020723225.1 Desulfobacca acetoxidans
ATATTCCATATCGTAACGGATCCAGTCGTTGAAGAAGATTTTATCATGCGCTTTGGCCTGCCAGAGTCCGGTCACCCCGGGACGCACGGCCAGGCGGCAATCCCGCCATTTCGGATTATGGGCCATCTCTTCCATGCATAAAGGCCGGGGCCCCACCAGGCTCATTTCCCCTTTCAAGACGTTCCAGAGTTGGGGGATTTCATCCAGATTGGTATCCCGGAGGAACTTGCCGACCCTGGTGATCCTGGGGTCTTCCATGATCTTGAACATGGGGCCGTCCACTTCATTAAAGGCCTGGAGTTTGCGCTTCAAATCTTCGGCGTTGGCCACCATGCTCCGGAACTTGTACATGGTGAATTCTTTACCCCTCAGGCCGCAGCGAATCTGCCGGAAAAAGACGGGGCCGGGGGAGTCGAGTTTGACGGCCAGGGCCACCGCCAGCAGCACCGGAGAGAGCAGAATCAGGATCAGGACCGAGGCGGCCACGTCAATTATCCGCTTGGTGGCCAGATAAAAACGGCTGGCGTGAACTTGCCAATCCAACTGGCCGAAAACCACCCCCCGGGATTTTTTCCTACCGGAAGGGTTTGCCGGGGCGAGAATGCTATGATCCCGGAGGGTCGCCCCTTCCCCGACGACCGCGCCTTCACCCACCAGACAATGGTCCAGGCGGGCCAGCCTGCCGATCTGCGCCTGACCCAGGATGACGCAGTTATTGACGACGGCTCCGGCTTGAATCTCGCATTGGGGGCCGATGACCGTGGGCCCCAGAATCAAAACCCCGGCCTCGATCCGGGAACCGGCGCCGATTTTGAAAGGCGGCGCCAGGTTGGAGGTGGGATCGATTTGGACAGCCGGAATTGAGGCCCCGGAATCCTCCTCCAGGCCCTCGACCCCCTCAAAGGAAACCCGCTTCATCAGGACGTCGCGGTTGATGGAAAACAAATCGTCCAGCCGGGTAAGGGTGCGGCAATATCCGGGGATCTCCCAGGCCGCGGTGGTAGCCTGCAAATGATATAAGACCGGGAAAAGTTCTTCTTTAAGATCGAAATAGCTTTGCGGGGGGATTAGCTCCAAGACCCCGGATTCGAAGAGATAGAGGCTGGCCGGCCGCAATTTGCTGCGTTTTTCCTGGAAGGGTTGCACCGGGTGAATGGCCTTGACATTCCCGCCCTGACCGAGTTCCACCCGCCCGGTTTTCCCGGGAGTTTCGCAAATCCTGACCGCGCCCACAGTGGCCATGGCCCGGTGTTCATGATGAAATTCCCACATCCGGGAAAGGTCCGTCTGCAGGAATAAATCCCCGTTGAGCACCCAGAAAGCGTCACCTTTAATATCTTGTTCCACCTCTTTGAGGGAGCCGCCCGTTCCGGAGGCGGTTTTTCTGATAATGGCGTTGAGAAGCGGAGGGGATAGGGACAGGCACTCGGCAACTCGAGATTCCTGGTCTTCCTGGACGCAGATGATCAAATCCCGAACCCCAGCCAGGCTGAGGACGCGCGCCAAATATTGATACAGGGGACAATTGCAAACGGGCAGAAGTATCTTGGGGACGGGGGCGATAACCGCGCCGCTGAAAGTCGCCAGGCCCCCGGCCAAGATTACCGCCGTGGATGGTGCTCGGTGCATGCCGGTTTAAACTCCGAGTGCGTCCAGGTCTCGCCGAAAGTCAATCAAGGTTATCAAACAAACTTATCGGTGTAAAAGTCTTTTAACTGAACGGAGATTATCAGCGACACCGGAATCGTGCAAAGACAATATCATATTTCCTACTTGGGCGCTATGATATGATTTTCACTCATCCCGCAGGCGGTAGCCCACCCCGGGTTCCGTGAGCAGATGTTGCGGCCTGGTGGGATCGTCTTCCAGCTTGCGCCGGAGATTGAGAATAAAGATGCGCAGATAAGGATTCTGTTCGATATAAGACGGTCCCCAGACCTCCTTTAACAATTGCCGGTGGGTCACCACCTTGCCCCGGTTTTTCAGCAGGACGGTGAGCAGCTTATACTCAATGGGGGTCAGATGCACCTCCTCCCGGCCGCGCCAGACCCGGCGGCGTTCCACATCCACTTTGATGTTGCCCAGGAAATATTGCCCTTCCTGCCTGCCTTCCTCAGCCGGAACCATCTTGCGCAAGGCGACGCGCATTCTGGCCAGCAACTCCCCCACTCCGAAGGGCTTGGTGAGGTAATCGTCCGCGCCCGCGTCCAGGTTGGCCACCTTGTCCCGCTCCTGGCCCCGGGCGGAAAGAACAATGATGGGCACCCCGGACCAGCCGCGCAACTGCTTGATCACCTCGATCCCTTCCATGTCCGGCAGACCCAGATCCAGCAGCACCACGTCCGGGACCCGGGACGCGGCCAGGGCCAGCCCTTCCCGGCCGGTTCCGGCCTCGATCAGGTCATAGCCCTGGGTCACCAGGCTGGCCCTTAAGAAACGGCGAATCTGGGGATCGTCTTCAATGAGCAGGATAACGGGATTCATGATCGGTTCTTTTCCCCGGTTTCCGGGAGTGGTTTGTCCAACAGGGGCGCGCCTTCCCCCAGGGGAATGGTGAAGCTGAAGACCGCGCCGCCGTCTTTCCGGTTGGCGGCCCGGATGCGGCCGCCGTGGGCCTCGATGATGCTGCGGCAGATGGTCAGCCCCAGCCCCGCGCCCCGGGCGCTCCCCGGAGACACCTGGTAGAATTTTTCAAAGATGCGCTCTTCCTCGCCCTTAGGTAAGCCCGGCCCCCGGTCGGCCACTTCAACCAGCAATTCTTGACCTTCGACCCGCCCCGAAATTTCCAGGGGAGTTCCCGGCTGCGTGTATTTCAGGGAGTTTTCCAGCAGGTTGATCACCACCCTTTCCAGGAGCAGGGCGTCGATCCGGACCAGGGGCAGGTCGGTGGGGAGATTGATGGCCACCGGATGGTCATGCAGTTGGGGGTCGAGTTGGGCCAGGGCGGAGCCGATGACTTCCTCCAGGACGTACCACTCCTTGTGGAACATGGCCTCACCGGACTGCAGGCGGCTCATCTCCAGGAGATTGTGCACCAGGCGGTCCAGGCGCCTGGCTTCCTCAAAAATACTTTGAGCCAACTCATGCTTGGTGAAACTATCCAGGGTTTCCCCCCCCTCCAGCAGGGTGC
>DYJG01000418.1 GCA_020723225.1 Desulfobacca acetoxidans
GGTCGAATGGCGCACGCTCAAAGGCCACCCTCTCATCGGTGAGACCCCGGGTCAGGAAGGCCACCAGGTCATCCACGTTGGCCAGGCCCGCGGGCAGGACGAACTCCGGTATGGGGGCGATGTCCGCATCCAGGAATTGCCGGTTCGTGGCCGGGAAGTTGCCGCCCCGGGTGTAGAACTCGATGGCCTGGCGCAGGGTGGAGTCGCCGCCGTCATGGAAGTAGGGGCCGGTGAAGGGCAGGTTGCGCAGACTGGAGGTCTTGAACGCCCCCCGGACGACTTTCCGGGGTGGGCCGGGAAGGATGGCGAAGTTTACCGGATTCCCGAATTCGTCAAACGCGGTGTTGGGCACGAATCGGCCTACATCATTCGGCAACTGATTATTCTTCTTCATGAAAAACAGTTCGGTGTAGGACAGCGGCAGCCCATTGGGGAAGCCCTGGGTGGGAGGCGCATTGCCGCCCCGGCCGATATCCTCCTCGGTGGGCCGCCGGGAAATGTTGTACATACCATTGTCATAGAAGCCGGTCTGGCCGTCGCCCAGAAGCATGGATTCGACGATGTCCTGGGGTATGCCCCGGGCATCCGCGCCCACGTTACGGAAGGAGTGGTTGGTGGTCTCCGGCAGCCGGTGGCAGTTGTTGCAGCGGCCTTCCACAATGAACAGGTCCAGTCCCCGGCGGGGGTTGCCCCGTTCGCCCGGAAGCGGGTTGAGATCGGGGGGATTCGGGTCCCCGG
Source organism: Desulfobacca acetoxidans (assembly GCA_020723225.1). Taxonomy (GTDB): domain Bacteria; phylum Desulfobacterota; class Desulfobaccia; order Desulfobaccales; family 0-14-0-80-60-11; genus SURF-52. The sequence goes on from DYJG01000418.1 coordinate 739, forward strand.
CAATCTTTTTGGTCATGAAGCGGTCAAAGGGAGTGTCGTCGGCAATCAGGGTCTTCTCGTATTCCTGTACCGCCAGGCCGAAGAACAAGGCGAAATTCGTCTCGATCAGGGTGAAGCCGTTGATTAGCTGGTTGCTCGGGTCCCGCCAATACGCCGGCCGGAAGGCCCTCTGGATCAAAGTCCGGTAATTGGCTCTCAGACCCGGGTTGGGAAACAGTGAGAGGGGGCCCAGCAGGCTATCCGTAGTCGCCACTTTCTGGTAAGCCAAGGGCCTCAAACCCAGCATTTTCCTGCCGAGAGCCGGAAAGCTGCGGCCGCTCCAAGACATCTCAAAGTCGCTCAAGGGCGGTCCCACCGCCTGGGAGGCCAGGCTGCTGTTGGGGATGCGGATAATTTGCTGCTGCAATACTCCGCCCACATTCCTCCAGACGGCCGAGGTCCGGTCCCGGAAGCCGAAGGGATTGACACCGTTAAAGATGGCGCTGGCCCGGCCGTCCCAGAAGTTATCGAAGAAAAAGGCGGCGTTGATCGCGGTGGGAGCGTTTCTGGGCTCCACCCGGCGGATATTGGTAAAACCCGGGATGGGGTCGGGGACGATGACCGTGCCCAGGTCCACCGGCCCGGCGAGTCCCTGGAATTGAGTCAGAACCACGCCCATGGAGCTGAAGATGTCATTGGTGTCCTTCACCAGGGTGGCGAGCTCATTGCCCGGATTATTCTGGTCCACCGGGGCCGTGCGCGGGTTCCGTTCGTGGAAGGGGAAGTCGAGTGCGGCGACACTGAAGTCCGGGGCAAAATTGGTATGCCCGGGCACTCCCTCAAAGTTGTTCCCGAAAATGACGTCGCCTGAGAGAAACCCGGGGTTGAGCATGTTGCGGCGGCGGATGTCGGCGCCCGCGTTCCAGTGGCAGGTGGCGCAGGCCTGGATGCCGTCGGAACCAACCTGCATGTCCCAGAAGAGGGCCTTGCCCAATTGCTTCAGGGCATTGAAATCCCTGACGAACTGGCCGATGTTGGCAGGGACGATCAGGGGGACGTCCTTTAACGAGAGTTGATCAATGATATCGACGGGTGGGCCTGCGGGAGGCTCGACCTGGGCCTTGACCGGAGCCGGCATCATGATCAAACCGACCAGGACGGGCAGCAACAGCCACCGGCTGAAATGCCCTCGGGTAAAATTTTTCATCACCATGTTTTTTCCTCCGAATATTAAGAGTTACGGTAATCGGCCAACTGCCTCCTTAATTAAGGGAGGAGGGGGGTTGGGATAATAAATCCTGGGCAATCATTAAGGATATCGGGTTGCCTCCTGGTGCGGGATTCCCTCTTGGCAGCATTTTTTAGAGATCAGAGGTCAATGGCCCCGATATCCGGCAGAAATCATATATGCAACAAGATCGTGGCTGCGGATTATTTTCCAGGGCAAAGGCATGAAATCGTCAACCGCAAAGAGGACAAGGCTTTTGATAACAAGATTATTACGGCTGCGGCATTCCATTCCCCCTTCTCAACAAAATTTTGTCAATGTTTACTAATAAAATTAACCATCTTGCTTTGTCACCGCAATAGGCTTGATTGCCTAATTCCAGGTAGTGTTTTTTTTAAAGGTTATGTTAGATTTTAGATTACTTTCTAATAGGCAATTGTACTAGCTCCTAAGCATGTCGTACCTTGAATACTTACCGTGACGGTCAGGTTAAATCCCGGCCGGATTGCTTCTCGCCGGCCTGCACCACCATCGAGCAGTTTGGAGGCCTCCTATGCGGCGGTTTTTGCATAATATTTGGGAAATTCTGGATATGATCAAGATCGGCCACAGCGTCCTGGCCCTGCCTTTTGCTTTTATGGGGGCCATGCTCGCGGCCCGGGGCTGGCCGGACTTAAGAACCACCATCTTCATTCTCCTGGCCATGGTGACGGCCCGGAGCGCGGCCATGGCCTTCAACCGCCTGGCGGACGCAGACTACGACGCCGCCAATCCCCGGACCGCGTCCCGCTCTTTGCCCCAGGGACGGCTGCAAAAGGGGGCGGTGCGGCTCTTTGTGGCGGTGAACTGCCTGCTCTTTGTCTGGGCTGCGGGCCAGCTCAACCGGGTCTGCTTGCTTCTCTCTCCCCTGGCTCTGGCCGTGGTTCTGGGTTATTCCCTCACGAAGAGATTTACCTCCGCGACCCACTTTATCCTGGGTTTGGGTCTGGGCCTGGCCCCGGTGGGAGGCTGGCTGGCGGTGCGGGGCGACCTGAGTCTTCAGGTCCTGGTCCTGGGGGGGGCGGTCCTTTTTTGGGTGGCGGGCTTCGACATCCTCTATGCCCTTCAGGATGAGGAGTTCGACCGGCGCACGGGGCTGTGGTCCCTGCCGGCCAAG
>DYJG01000419.1 GCA_020723225.1 Desulfobacca acetoxidans
CTCTGCGAAAGCCACTCTTCTGTCATTCTGAACGGAGCGAAGCGGAGTGAAGAATCTATCTTTTTTGGTGGCCAGGATTTCTAATCTCTCTGTAATCATCCGGCACCTTCGGGAAAGGCCTGCCCCCAAAAACGAGATTCTTCGGTCGCTCCGCTCCCTCAGAATGACAAGTGGAGAAACTTTTGGAGAGGTCTCAGCTGGAACCTGAACCTATTAAATCGCGGCTCCGCCGCTTAAGGAACAGCTCATGACGCCTCTCAGCCGTATTACCAGAAAAACCAAAGAAACCGAAGTGGAGCTGGAGCTGGAGCTGGACGGCCGGGGAGACGCGGCCGTCGACACCGGCATCCCCTTCCTCGATCACATGCTGCACCTCTTCGCGGCCCACGGCTATTTTGATCTGAAAATCAAGGCCGCCGGCGACCTGGAGGTGGACCAGCACCACACCGTGGAGGACATCGGCATCTGCCTGGGCCACGCCATCCGGGAAGCCCTGCAGCAGCGCCCCGGGGTGCGCCGCTACGGCGAGGCTAGAGTCCCCATGGACGAGGCCCTGGCGATGGTAACCCTGGATCTGAGCAACCGGCCTTTTCTCCATTTCCAGGTCGCCTTCCCCCCGGGGACCGCGGCCCTGGACCCCCAACTGGTGAAGGAGTTCTGGCGCGCGGTGAGCGTCCACGGCGGCATCACCCTGCACATCGCCGTGCCTTACGGCGAAAACACCCATCACATAATTGAGGCCATTTTTAAAGCCTCGGGCCGGGCATTGGACACCGCCACCCAGCCCGAACCCCGGGCCAAGGGGGTTCCTTCCACCAAGGGCGTGCTTTAAATGCAGGGGTCAGGGGGCAGGGGCCAGGGGTCAGTGGCCAGTAAAGACAGTGATCAGCGGTCAGGAGTCATTGGCCAGTAATCAGTAATGTAATCAGTGATCACTGATCACTGAAAGTGACCTTGGTCAGTGGTTGGTGATTGGTGGTCAGAAAAAATATAGACAAAGAACCAGCGGCACAGGCGTCTCGCCTGTGCGCCCGGGCGCCTTCCAGGCGCCGGCGGCAAACGATAAATTGGGGAACCGGTGGCGCGGCCGTCCCTGGCCGCTCGTCGGCCGGAAGGTTCCGGGTTGCGGGTTGCGAGTGACGAGTTGAGAGAAGCGGTTCGCACAGGCGGTACGCACAGGCTTTCTAGCCTGTGCGTCCTCAAAAAGGAAATTGGTCACTTCCACAACTGGAACAACACCTGGCCTCTCTTGGTATTATCCGCCAGACTGAAAATGCAGCAGGCCAGGACAAAAAAGCCGTTGAATATTATTAACCCTAAAGACAAATCCATCGGTGCCACCCCACTTCCTGACTGATATGAGGAACTGCTCAATTCTTAACCATTAGACAGCGGAGAGAAGGTAATATTAATAAAAAATACTTCTCCGGATGTCCCTTGTTTTTGGCTGCCGGTCCCTCGCCCGTTTAAAAACTTGATGAGTAAAACCCCTGACGGAAACTTGCCGCCATGAAAACCGGCAAAGCCCTCATACCCGCCCTTTTCCTGCTGCTTGCGGTATTGCCCGCGGTAATTTGCGCCCAGCAGTCCCCGGGGGCAAGCCACCTCCACGCGGTGGACCTGGCCGGCCAAGGCAGATTTCCCGCAGCCAAAAAAATCTTTCAGGAAATCCTGGCCGGGGACCCCGCGCACGAACGCTCCCTGCACTGCCTCAATATCCTGGAAGACCTGGAAAAGCAAAAGATCAAAAAAGAGACTGCGGTCCATCTCTTCAAGGGCCTCTCTTATTTTTATCAGGACAAGTTTACCGAGGCCCTGGCCGAGGCCAACCTGGCCTTAGGGATCGACCCTAAATATAAGCGGTGTTACAACGCCCGGGGCGGGGCCTATTTCGGGTTGGGGAAAAAAGAGGAGGCCCTGGCCGACTTCAACCGGGCATTAAAGATCGACCCCGAATACGCCGGGGCCTTTTATAACCGGGGCTGCGTCTACATCAGGACTGAAGAATACGCCCGGGCCATCTGCGATTTCGACCAGGCCCTGAAGATCACCCCCAAATTCGCCAGCGCCTTCTACAACCGGGGCATCGCCCACTTCCACCAGGGCCAGTTCCTCTGGGCCCTGGCGGACTTCAACCGGGCCCTGGAAATCAACCCCCGCCTCACCGAAGCCCACATGAACCGGGCCGTGACCCTGGAAGAACTGGGCAAAGAAAAGGAAGCCAGGGAGGCATATAAGAAATTCTTGCAGGATGCCCCCCCTACCCTCACCCGGGAAATAGACTATGCCCGGAAGAGGCTGGAGGTTTTGGGGAAATAGCCCCATCGCCGCGGCTGCGTTTATCGGCGGTTATCGGCGTTCATCGGCGGTAAATAATAGCCGCAGATGAACGCCGATGAACGCGGTTGGGGTATGCCCACCGCCCGGTATTAATTCTTTTCTTTAGCTGAAAACTGTGGTTCTCACGGCTTCTCCAACATCCGCGCGAACTCCGTTTCCCCGTCCCAGCCCAGCACCAGGGTATGGGCCTTGCCGCCGCCGCCGATCCTGAAGGTCGCCTTGAATTCATTGCCGTCGCCCATCTCCGGCCAAACGCCCAGGAAATTGTCCCGGTCATAGTGGCGCAGGGGCAGGCGCGCCTTCCCGGGACCCACGGTCAGGACCAGCCCCTCTTTCTCCGCGGCCACCAATGCCCGGCCGTACACCGTATTGGCATAGGTCCCGGCGTAGCGGTCCCAGGGCAGCGGCGGCGCCGGGGGCGAAGGCGGCGGGGGGATTTTCGGCTTTGACGCCGCCTCCCGGTGTTTAGCCAGGGCCTCCCGGCTCCAATCCTGGGGAGGGTTGCCGAAATAGAGGTCATAGAAGCGGAAGGCCAGGGCCTCGGGCAAGGTGGTAATGAGGTTGGAGAGCACCACCAAGCCGATGCCGGCCTGGGGCACGAAAGCCACCATGGTTTTGTGCCCCGTGGTGCCGCCGTTGTGCCAGATCAGGGGATAGGGGCGTTTTGCCGCATAAATCCAGCCCAGGCAGTAGTAACTGATTACGCCCCGGTCCGAGCCCATCACGGTCTTGGGGGAATGCAGCCATTCCAG
>DYJG01000420.1 GCA_020723225.1 Desulfobacca acetoxidans
ATGAAGAACATCATGGCAAAGATGACGGGCACGAAGACCAGGACGAAACCGGTGCCTGCCATCACCCCCTCGGTGGCCAGGGACGCCAGCCATTCCGGCGCGCCGATCAGACCCATGAGGGCCCCGATCCAACGCTTGCCGGGGCCGTTGATGGTCTTGTCCATCCAGTCAGCAAAAGGCGAAGACACGTCGAAGGTCAACTTGAAGACCACCCACATGGCGGCCAGGAAGATGGGGATGCCGAAAAAGCGGTTCAGGACCACCCGGTCGATCTTTTCGGTCAACTCCACCCGGTCGGCTTCGGGTTTTTTCAGCACCTCCTGGGTCAACCCCGCGGCCTGGCCGTAACGGGCGTCGGCCATCAGGGATTCGATATCTTCCCCATGGGCCTTTTGGAGATGCCGGAACGCTTCGCCCACCAGGGCCTCATTGCCGCCCACATTGATTTCCTGCAAGACCTGGCGGTCGCTTTCCATGACCTTGAGGGCCAGCCACCTGAAGGGATAGCGGTCCGCCAGGTGGGGATGCAGCTTTTTAATGGATTTCTCCACTTCCGTAACCGCGGCCTCAATATCTTCGCCGTAAGGCACCTGCTTGGGCTTCCGGGGTGATTCGTTTTCCCCCGCGGCCAACACCGCGTCCAGCAGCGCGTCCAGGCCCCGCTTCCGGGTGGCCACGGTGGGAACGACTTTGGCCCCCAGCATCTCTTCCATGGCCTGGGTCTGGATGCGGTAGCCCTTGCTCTCCGCTTCGTCGTAGATATTCAACGCGGCCACCACCGGGATGCCCAGCTCCAGCAGTTGCATGGTCAGGTAGAGATTTCTCTCCAGGTTGGTGGCGTCGATGACGTCGATGATCACGTCCGGATTCTCATGCACCAGATAGTCCCGGGCGATGATTTCTTCCTGGGAATAGGGGCTGAGGCTGTAAGTGCCGGGGAGATCCACCAGGAGGATCTTGTGGCCTTGATATTCCAGGGCCGCCTCCTTCTTTTCCACCGTCACTCCCGGCCAGTTGCCCACCTGGAGGCGGGTGCCGGCCAGGGCGTTGATCAGGGTGGATTTCCCGGAATTGGGATTGCCCGCCACCGCCACGGTGAGCACCTTTTGGGGATGCAGAGCTTGTTTCAGGGCCGCGGCGGATTTCATTTCATCACCTCCACGGCGATGCCTTCGGCCTCGCTTTTGCGGAGGGAAAGCTTGTAGGCCTTCACCGTGATTTCAATGGGGTCCCCCAGGGGGGCGACCTTCTCCACCTTCACCTTTTCCCCCACCAGCACTCCCATATCCATGAGCCGGCGTTTCATGGAGCCGATGGCCCCGATTTTGGTGATTTTTCCGCTTTCGCCGGGTTTCAGTTTTGCCAGGTTCATCCGTCCTTCCTCCGCACCATGATCTTCATGGCCATGCCCCGGTTCATGGCGATCCGGGACTCATCCACCTTGACCAGGAGAACCCCCTGGCCCCGGTGGTTATTCAGAATTTCCACGGTCTTGCCGGCCCGCAGCCCCATGTCCTCGATCCTGGAGACACACCCGGACCGGTCGCACTTGCATTTGGAGCAGGGAGAAACCAGCTCTTCCATCCTGGTCTCCGCCACTTCAGCCTTTTCTCCGGCGCTAAGAAGTCCTAAAGGCACCATGACATCCTCCATGTTTGTTTCCTGAATGGTTTACTATTTCCGGGACCCTGAGGCCGTTCCCGGGCAAAGCCGGGAGTCGTCCTCACGGAAGTAGGGTTTGAAAATGTCGACATCCCGGCGCAGCATCACTCCCCGACAGAGGAGGCAACAGGCCGTATCATGGTCCACGCCGGCCACCCGGTCGTCGCAGGCGGCACAAACCAGGCATTTATAGCAATATATGGGCATATCGCTTCTCCTTCTCCCTTGGGGCGTTGTTGAGACAGAGACTTTATCTCAATTATTTATCAAAAAAATTTGGCGTTTATTTCTGCTCCTGACACTCCGCGCAATAGCCGTAGACCTCCAGTTTGTGGCCGGTGACAGTAAATTGGTGGTCCCGGCCGATGCGCTTTTCCACCTCTTCCATGGCCCCGTTCCGGAACTCGATGATCTTCCGGCAGCCCAGGCAGCGCAGGTGGCAGTGGTGCTCATGCCCGTAAACGTGCTCATAGTGCATATGTCCGTCCTCAACGTAAACCTCCTGCACCAGGCCGCTCTCCACCAGAAGCGCCATGGTGCGGTACACCGACGCCCGGGAGATGCGCTGGCCGTTGTGCCTGAGGCGCATGATAAGTTCCTCCACGTCGAAGTGATCATGATTGGCAAAGACCTCCGCCAGGATCGCCTCCCGCTCCGGGGTGGCGCGCATCCCCTTATGGGCCAGGAACTCACGGAAAACGTCGATCTCGGGCTTCATGTTATCGAGAATGAGTCTCAGTTGCTATTAAATAACTCCCAGCCTTCCGGCTGTCAAGAATTTTTTTCATAATTTTTTAGAGATTGCCACTATTTTTTATTTCCCTGTCAACTCGTTAGAAACCTTCCTGAAAGGTCCATTCCCCGCCTTGCAAATCCTCCCGCCTAACTTTATATTTGGGGTTATCTCCAGATGCTTTTATTTTCCAAAGGAGCCGCCGCGCACCAGCCCCGGCCCGGGAGGAGCCATGAACGACCAGCCCAAAGCCGCCGTCAGCCGCCAGCAGATCGCCTTGCGCCTGCTCATCACCATCCTGTTTCTGCCCATCAACGGCATCATCAACGCCACCATCGTGCTCACCACCCTGTTCCAGTACGTGTACCTCTTCGTCACCTTGCAGCACAGCGAGCCGGTCCGGGCCTTCGCCAATAAGGTCATCGGCTACGGCTACCACGTTTGGCGGTTTATCAGCCTGAATGAAAACCGCCGGCCCTTTCCCTTTTCGGAACTTCCCGGAGAGATGGAATCGCCGGAGGGGGAAGTCAACTTTCAGTAACCCGTTGGCTGATTCAGGAAGGTGGATTTATACTAATTCGTTATCAAAAAGCATTTATTCGTAGGGGCGAACCTTGGGTTCGCCCTTGACCTCCAGGGCGAACACAAGGTTCGCTCCTACGAAACCTAATCCGCAGCCTCAG
>DYJG01000421.1 GCA_020723225.1 Desulfobacca acetoxidans
GCGAGACGCCTGTGCCACCAGGTAACCAGAACTTTTCAGGGCAGAGCTTGGGAACAAGGATAACTTTGAACTTTGAACCTTGAACTTTGAACTCATTAAACTTGGAACTTGGAACCAGGAACTCGGAACTTATCCTTATCGGCACGGTGCACGGGGACCCACGGGGCTACGACCGGCTCACCAAACTTCTGGAACGGCTGCGGCCCGAGGTGGTCACCGTGGAGATCAGCCGCTTTTCGGTGCGCTACCGCCGGGTCTGGGAGGGCAGGTGGCGGAGGCAGTTACAAAAAGCCCTGGCCGGGCTGCCGCCGGGGGCCGCAGCGCATCCTGCCATCAGCATGATCGCGGGGCAGATCGCGTTGCCTTTCGAGTACCGCGCGGCCCGGGATTATGGACGGCGTCATGGCGCCAGGTGCCTGCCCCTGGATCTGGGCACGCTGTCCCGGCGGCATCTGCCCAGGTACGGGGAGATGTTGAGTCCTAGCAATCTTCAAGGCTTGCTGGAGACGCAGGCTGATCCCCAGGAGGACCAGGTGGCCCGGGAATTCCAGCGGGCGCGGCTGGCCCTGGAGCATCCCCCCTGGCGGCTGGCCGGGCAGAAAGGACCGGAAACCCTGCGGCGGGAGGTTTTCGTCGCGCGGCGGCTTCAGCGCCTGGCCCTGAAGCACGGCAGGATAGTGCATCTGGGTGGGTGGGAGCACCTGGTCCCCTGGCGGGACGGCGACGGGATGCGGGCCTGGCTGGCGGACCAGAATCCTTATATTATGCTGGCGGACGAAGTGGATTTAAGAAAATGATTCACCACAGAGACACAGAGGACACAGAGTTGCACAGAGAATATTTTTCTGTTTTGGCGTTTCACGCCAAAGCAGAAAAATTTTCTTCTCTGTGACTCTCTGTGCTCTCTGTGCCTCTGTGGTGAAATCTTTAAACCCGGAGATAAGCATATGGAATTGCGACCGCTGACCCTGAACGTGGGTCCGGACCAGAAGATCAGCGCGGTCCTGGGGGTGCCCAAAAGCGCCACTCTGGACGCCATCCTGGTCCTGGGCCACGGGGCCAACAACGATATGGACAATCCTCTCATCGCCGGAGTGCACGCGGCGCTGGCCCGGGAAGGGGTGGTGACCGTGCGCTTCAATTTTCCCTATAAGGAAGAGGGCCGGAAACACCCGGACCCGGACCCGGTCCTGGAAGGCGCCTTCCGCCTGGTGGTGGAATACGTGGGGGAGATGGAGGAATTCAAAGGACTGGAGATGTTTTTGGGGGGGAAATCCATGGGCGCCAGGATCGCGGCCCAGATCGTGGCCCAGGACGTGGGCGCCAGCGGATTGGTCTTTCTCGGGTACCCCCTGCACGCGCCGGGCAAGCCGGAAAAGCTCCGGGATCAGCCCCTTTACCAGTTGCCTTGCCCGGCCCTGTTCATCGAGGGGGGCCGGGACCCCTTCTGCAATTTCGACCGCCTGGGACCGGTCCTGAGCCAGATGCCGGTGAGCTGCACCCTGCATGTGCTCCCGGGATTGGGACACTCCTATGAGCCTCCCGGGGGCCACATGGCCCCGGAGACCTTGGAAGAAGTGAACAGGGTGATTTTGGGGTGGCTGGACAGTTTGTAGAAGGTCTTCGGTCTCCGGTCTTCGGTAAAAGAAACGCAAGTATGCAGAATTATTTTTATGGTTATAAGTGGTCTTTTTTCTTTATAATTCTAATTTAAAACGAATAAGAAAACAAAACTCAAGACCGAAGACCGAAGACCGAAGACCAAAGACCAAAGACCAAAGACCGAAGACCATCAGCGGAAACCGTTCTATGAGCGTTATCTTGGTAGTCGACGACGACGCGCCCACCCGGGAGGCTTTAGAATCCGGGCTGAAAAAAATGGGTCATGAGCTGCACACCGCCGGCACCGGGGTGGCGGCCCTGGATGAGGTGCGCCGGCACGCGGTGGATCTGGCCATCATCGACCTGAAGCTTCCGGACATGGAGGGGACCGAGCTTTTCGGGGCCTTGAGGATTTTGCGGCCCGAGGCCATCGCCATCATGATCTCGGGGCACGCCACCGTGGATGAGGCGGTGTCCGCGATCAAGCGGGGCATTTACGACTTCATCACCAAGGATTTCCGCATGCATGATCTGCGGAAGGTGGTGACCAAGGCCCTGGAGACCCAACAACTGATCGTGGAGAACCAGCGCCTGCGGGAGGCCCTCCAGGACCGGGGCCCCACGGGCCGCCTCATCGGCCGGGGGTCCGCGCTGCTTAAGGTTTTGCACCTGGTGAACCAGGTGGCCCCCATGAAGAGCACGGTGCTGCTCTCCGGCGAAAGCGGGGTGGGCAAGGAATTGGTGGCCGAAGCCATTCATTTCCAGAGCCCCCGGCGCACCAAGCCCCTGGTGAAGCTCAACTGCGGAGCCTTGCCGGAAGGCCTCATCGAATCCGAGCTTTTCGGCCACGAAAAGGGGTCTTTCACCGGGGCCACCCAACAGCGCAAGGGCCGGTTTGAGCTGGCGGACGGCGGCACCATCTTCCTGGATGAAATCAGCGAGATGCCACCGGCCACCCAGGTGAAGCTGCTCCGGGTCCTCCAGGAAGGGGAGTTCGAGAGGGTAGGGGGGACCCAGACCCTGAAGGTGGACGTGCGGGTCATCGCTGCCACCAACGTGGACCTGGAGGCGGCGGTGGCCGCGGGCCGCTTCCGCAAAGACCTCTTCTACCGCCTGAATGTGATTCACATCCCCCTGCCGCCGCTTCGGGAGCGAAAGGAGGATATTTCTCTTCTGGCCTTGCACTTTTTGGACAAGTTCTGCCTGGAAAACAACCGCCTGGCCATGGGTTTCAGCCAGGAGGCCGTGGCCGCGTTGAAGAACTACGCCTGGCCGGGGAACGTCCGGGAGCTGCAGAACGTGGTGGAGCGGGCCGTGGCTTTATGCGAAGGGAACATGATCGGTTTGGAGGACCTGCCGGACGAAATCCGGCGCCACTCACCTTCGGACGACAAGATCACCATCCCGGTGGGCACCTCCATGGACGAAATCGAGCGCCTGGCCATTCTTCAGACCCTGAAA
>DYJG01000422.1 GCA_020723225.1 Desulfobacca acetoxidans
CGTAGGAGCTTAAAGCTCCTGCTTCCCTGCTTTGGCGAGCGTTTACTAAAGAAAATCAACCCTGCTTTGGTGGAGTCATATAAGCAAAAGCGTCTTAATCAACCTTCGGGGCGAACCCCACAGCATCTTACTAAACCTGCCACAGTAAACCGTGAACTGGCTTGCCTGAAAACCATCTTTTCAAAAGCGGTAAAGAACGGAAAAGCAGAGCGTAACCCTGTTCAAGGGGTGAAAATGCTCAAAGAAAACAATGAACGGGATAGAATACTTTCGGTAGAGGAATATTCACGCCTTTTAGTCCATTCTCCTGTGCACCTAAAACCCATTCTCAAGCTGGCTTACCATACAGGCATGAGGCAGGGAGAGATTCTTAACCTCACCAGGGATATGGTGGATTTGAAGGAAGGTTTTGTATTTCTCAGGCCAGAGCAAACCAAGACCAATGAAGGGCGGTTAATACCTTTAAACAAAGAGCTGATGGCGATGTTCCTAACTATGCCCAGAGGTTTACCAGGGGTAAAAGTTTTTACCCGTTCTGGCAATCCTATAAAATCCATTCGGGAGGTATTTGAGACGGCTTGCAATGCGGCAGGGATAAAGGATTTCACCTTTCACGATCTTCGGCATACAGCTATTAACAACTGGCGCTTGCAGGGTCATGATTACTTCCGTATAATGGCTGCTACAGGTCATAAGACCATGAATGTCTTCAAGCGGTATAACACCGTGAGCCGGGAAGAACTTAGGGCTTTAGTGGGGGAAAATTGGTAGGGATATTCACCTATGTATTCACCAGACCCCTTTCAATAAATCTAAAGATGGATAACTTATTGATATAACAGTAAGCCTGGGTGGCGGAACGGGTAGACGCAAGGGACTTAAAATCCCTCGGGGTTCGCCCCGTGCCGGTTCGAGTCCGGCCCCAGGCACCAGTAAAATCAAGGACTTTCGGTACAAGAATTTATTTGCTGGCAGACGCTTAGGAGCTTGGTGAGGAGGTGATGGGTGGTGGTCTTCGGGGAGTCCCAGTTTTTGTTGATATCCGCATCATGGTTGGCCAAAAACCAATTTTTGGCGTGATTGGCCGGTTTCCCAACCTCTTGGTAGATCTTTCTCCTGCCCTCAAAAAACTCCTTTATTTCTTCGCCGAGAAGCTGCTGATGAGATTGGCGTAGTCCGGAATGTGCCGGGCGAACAATGATCCGAGGCCCTCGATGTCGTTGCGCCAGTCGCGGTGCAGTTCGCAGGCGATGGCGAACCAGTTCAGCAGTTGCACGCCGGCTGCCGCCAGGCGCCGGTGCGCGGCTTCCCGGGCAATCGCATTGAACGTCCCCGAAGCATCCACCGCTACAAAGACCTCAAAGCCCTCGGTGATCGCCGACAGGGCCGGAAACGCGACACAGACGTCGGTGACGATGCCGGCAATGATAAGCTGTTTCCTGCCCGTCTTTTTCACGGCCGCGACGAAATCGGCGTTGTCCCAGGCGTTGATCTGACCGGGGCGAGGGATATATGGAGCCTCGGGGAACATCGCCTTCAGCTCCGGCATAATCGGCCCGTTGGGGCCCTGCTCGAAACTCGTCGTCAGGATCGTGGGCAGGTTAAAATATTTTGCTGACGCGGCGAGCGCCAGGACATTGTTCTTGAATTCATCCGGCGGGATGTCCCGCACCAGGGAAAACAGACCGGTTTGGTGGTCAAGCAGCAGCACCGCGGCGTCGTCCTTCCGCAAACGTTTGTAGAGATCACCCATGATTCATTCCTCCCAGTCCTGAAGATATGGCAAGTTTTGATTATGTCAATAGAACTCATCGGGAACCTTCGGCATTGCCGGTGTGGAACAGCTCTGCCCCAATGTCAGCCGCGACACCAGCCGCAGTCCATGAACCGCCGGCGGGATTTCCCCTCCGTGCCGGCAAAGGAAAGAGCCGAGGGGCCGGCTCTTCCTGTACCACCCTCAGGGAGGTTTTCTAGGTGCAGCGAATGACCGAGAGGCCCCGCCGGGATTTCGAAGTGGTGGGGGCCAACCTCACCCGGGAAGTCAAGAAGAACGTGCGGGCCCAGCTTGATTATAACGCCGAAGCGGGGCGGGGCAATTTCACGGCCCATAGCCTGACCGCGGGACTGCGCTGGGAGTTCTAAGGGAAGGCCGTAGCTGTTCGGGAGAATGCGGGCTTCTTCCCCTAGGCCCGATTCCGTGGAGATACATATCCGGCGGAGAGGCCGGAACAGGCGTCAGAGGGAGATCCGCGGTTAATGATGACCTCCGCCGTTTCTGCCTTTGCCCCGGTTATGGCCATTATCGTGGCCGCGGCCATTAGGTCGTCCATTATGGTGGCGCCGGTCAGGCCGGTCATCACGATGGAAGCCTTTATGCCAACCCCGGCCCTGGCCGTGATGGTACTTTTCATAAAAACTCCGGCTATAGCGGTGGCCTTCCCGGTGGCCGGCCCAATAGGGATACGCCCGGTGAAAATCACCCCAGTACCGGGGATGGGCCTGGTACCAGGCGTGCCATTTCGGGGCATACCAGTAATGCGGCCTGCCAATATGGACGGGGGCATAAGCGTAATAGGGGGCCCAGCCGTAACGGGGGCCGAAAAAGTAATGGAGAATGCCATTCAAAAACCAGTCTCCGTTGTAGTAGACCCAAGGGGTATTAGGGCCTACCCAGGGGGTGGCGTAAACATTCTGGGGCGGGGGCGGATAGTAATAGCCTTGAGCGTGCGCGGGCGCAGACACGGCGATCACCGCGCCGCCGCCCAGCAGGATTGCCAGCGCCAGAGCCAGGCTTAGCTTTTTCATTTTTGCCTCCCGGGACGCATCCTGGTGTCCCTAGATGATGTATCAGCCTCTAACTTAAGATCTGCGGCAGCGAATCTCCCCGGTCCACTGCGGCCGTCAGATTCCTCATATGCTCATTAGACAAAAGGTATGTAGCAATAGTTATATTTGTTGCCCAAAGTTTTTTCCGCCCCCCTAACCCTAACCCTAACCCTCTCCCCCCTCCGGGGCTGATCATTACCCACAAGCGGAGGGGGTGAAAGGGCTTTTGGT
>DYJG01000423.1 GCA_020723225.1 Desulfobacca acetoxidans
GGAGGTGGAAATAATGGAAGCCCAGGAAAAAAACGACCTGAAAGAATTGCGGGAACGCCTGATGATCTCCCCCACCCTGGTGTGGGACCAGGCGGACGCCGCCTTGCGTGAGGCCATCAGTGCTTACGGGGAGCAGTACAAAAAATTTCTGGACCGGGCCAAGACCGAGCGGGAAGCGGTTGACGAGATCGAGCGCCAGGCCAAGGCCCGGGGTTTTGTGGACCTGGCCGCTAATCACCCCGGCCCCAAAAGTTATTACAATTATAAAGGAAAAACCATTGTCCTGGTGGTCCAAGGCCGCCGGCCCCTGACCGCGGGACTTCGCCTCATTGGCACCCACATCGACTCCCCCCGCCTGGACCTGAAGCAGTATCCGGTGTACGAAGACACGGACCTGGCTTTTCTCAAAACCCATTATTACGGGGGCATCAAGAAATATCAATGGCTGGCCCGGCCCCTGGCCATCCACGGGGTGGTGCTCAAGGCCGACGGCGCCCGGGTTGAGCTGGTAGTGGGGGAGGAACCCGGGGACCCGGTCTTCACGGTCCTGGACCTCCTGCCCCACCTGGCCCGGAAATCCCAGATGGACAAGAAAGTCACCGACGCCTTCGAAGGGGAAAAGCTCAACGTCCTGGTGGGGTCCCTCCCCCTGGGGGATAAGGAGGCCAAGGACCGCTTCAAACTTTATCTCCTTAATCACCTGGAGGAAAAATACGGCATCCGGGAAGAGGATTTCATCAGCGCCGAACTGGAGGTGGTGCCCGCTGGCCCGGCCCGGGACCTGGGTTGGGACCGCAGCCTGGTGGGCGGCTACGGCCAGGACGACCGCTCCTGCTCGTACGCGGCCCTGGCCGCCATCTTGGAGACCGAAGCGCCGGAATACACCTCCCTGGCGCTGTTTTACGACAAGGAGGAGGTGGGTTCCGACGGCAACACCGCGGCCAAGAGCTGCCTCTTGGAAGAGATCGTGGAGACCCTGCTGGAGCGCTCCGGAGAAAACCCCCAGGCCCGGCGCCGGGTCCTCATGGCCTCCAAGGCCATCTCCGGGGACGTCACCGGCGCCCTGGACCCGGATTACCCTGAAGTCCACGAAAAACGGAACGCCGCCAAGTTGGGCTACGGCGTGGCCTTCCACAAATACGGCGGCAGCGGCGGCAAGTATAACACCAATGACAGCAACGCCGAATACGTGGCCTGGATCAGGAAAATCTTCCAGGAATTCGGAGTGGTTTGGCAGGCCGGGCAATTGGGCAAGGTGGACGAAGGCGGCGGCGGCACCATCGCCAAGTACCTGGCCATCCACGGCCTGGAGATCATCGATTGCGGCACGCCGCTGCTCTCCATGCACTCCCCTTTCGAGGTGGCCTCCAAGGCCGACCTGTACATGACTTATAAGGCCTACCGGGCCTTCTTTAACGCGGTTTAAAGACGGTTTTCGGTTTCCGGTTTTCGGTTTTCGGTTTATATTTAAGGTTATAATTATCGATAAGGATAATCAGCGGCAATAAACCGAAAACCGGTAGGGAGATTATCTGGTTCCCAAGCTATGTTTGGGAACCCAAGTGCGTTCCCAAGCGCAGCTTGGGAACGAGGAACCGAAAACCGAAAACCAAAAACCGAAAACCGGTATTAAAATGGGTAAGTTCTTTTCCAAATTCAAACCCGCCCCTGCCGACCCGGCAGTCTCCTCCTGGGGCAACCTGACGCAGTTTTACAGCCTGCTGGCCTTTCTCATCGCGGTGCCCTTCGTCCTCATCATCGCCCTGGTATGGCTCACCGGGGTCCTGGGCTTCAGCGTCTGGATCTTCGCCGGCTTTGCCGTCCTCCTGGGCTTTGCCGTCTGGAGGGTCGTGCGCCACTGGAACAGCTTCAAGGCCAAGATGGCCGCCCAGGCCACTAACCTCCACGATATCATGCAGGAAGCCGCCAAAAGCGGCCAGGACGTGGAAGTCTCCCTGCTGAACGGCGTGGTCACCCTCCGCTACCGGGGGCAGCAAGGGGGCATTGAGGCTATCCCCGCGGCCCTGGCCCCGCCGCCCCTGGCGTTGGCTGCGCCGGAACATCTGGTGACGCCCATGGAAGAGGCCGTGCCGCTGGCCCCGGAGCGCCTCCGGGAAGAGCTCCAGGAATTCATCCGCCTCCGGGACGACGGCGTCATCAGCCCCGAGGAGTTCGACCGCATCAAGGCCAGCCTGCTGCAGCGCATTTCGGCGTAAAGAAAAGATTTTCACCACAGAGACACAGAGGACACAGAGATTCACAGAGATAATGATTTTGCTTTGGCGCTTTGCCCCCAAGCAAACATCTTATCCCCTGGGAAACTCTGTGCCCTCCATGTCTTCATGGTAAAAAATATTAGTGTTATCTTTGCAGACTGTTCCCTTCTTTTTCTGTCTCCTGACCTCTCCTAATCACCCAACCTGGAATCCCTCGTTTGTGGCCCCCATCTCTTCCATAACATCCTTCGAAGGCCGAATTTTCTTGACTGCCACTCCCTTACCAAAGTATTTTAGCATAGCGCCTTAATCAGATCGCCCCGGCCCGCAACGACACTTCCGGCGCCATGAGATATACAAATAATTCAGTTAGTTAACCTCTCATCGTCCAGAAGTAACCGGATCGGGGTTTTGGAATCAAGTTCGAAACCTGACCACATTTCCAAAGATTAAATCTTTCCTTGTGCAGTTTGGCCCGGCGGTTTGTCCGCTGGAGATAAAACGATACGATTTCTCTTTTCCCCGAAAATCAGAAGGAGAAGGACAATGAGGATATTGACAATTTTCATGATCGCCGGAATCCTGGCGGGTCTTCCCCTGGCCCTGGGGTCCGGCCCGGGAATAGCCCAGACGGAGATGCTGAGTGAGGAATCGATGATGGCGATGGCAGCCCCGGACCAGGCGGTGGTCACCGACTGGGTGCGGCGCTACAACGGCGCGGGCAACGGTCATGATACCCCCAAGGCCATCGCGGTGGACGCTGAAGGCAATGTTTACGTCACCGGCTCCTCCCTCGTGGCCGGGGCTTATAGCGACTACGCCACCATCAAATACAGTC
>DYJG01000424.1 GCA_020723225.1 Desulfobacca acetoxidans
TTAATCAATCACTTCAATATCAACAATAGAGGTTTGGTCGCTTTTACGATGAAATTGGGGGCAGACACTATTTTAATTCTGCGCAGAAGTTACAAACAAGTGGACTTAGACTGCTGTATCGCCCAATTTTATCGCTGTAATCCTTCCCTTTCCTTATTTTTGGTGGGACTGTTTGTAGGCTTGCAGCGCCTCGCTGATCCGGGCCTCGTATCCCTCTCCTTGGGACTTAAACCAGGCCAGCACGTCGGGGTCGAGCCAGATGGTCACCGGCACCACCACTTCGGCCCGGGACCAAAAGGCTTCGTTCTCCCCCAAATCGGGAATCTCAGAGTAGTCGATTTCCTCGTCTTTAAGGGAGTCGACTCTGTCCCAATCGGTTTGCGATTGCTTGCTCATATCTTTTTAGACCTTATACCTTAACGCTTCTCAGCTTCATTCCCCTTCTCTATTCCCAACAACTTCCGCAACTTCTCCGCCTCCTTCCCCTGCTCCCGGGCCTGATAAATCTTCAAAAGCCGCTCGCCGTAATCCAGGGCCGCTTCCTTATCTCCCAGGGCTAACGACAGCCGGGTCAGGGAGTCCAGGCAGTCGACGATGCCGTTCGTGTCTTCCAGGCTGCGGAATTCCCGGAGGGCCTCAAGGAGATACGCCCCGGTGGTGGAATATTGCTGCAAAGCCAGGTAAGTCCGCCCCAGGCGCTCCCGGCGCACGGCCAGGCCCTGGCGGTCCTTCCGGGCTTTATCCAGTTCCAGGGCCTGGTTATAGAAGTCCAGGGCCCCTGCCAAATCCCCCCGGGCCCGGGCCACGTCCCCCAGGTGGGTCAGGGTCAGAGCCGGCAACGGGCCCGGCGGGGCCTGCCGGGCATAAACAAAAGCTTCCTGAAAGGCCTTTTCCGCGTCATTAAGGTTTCCCTGGGCCTGGTGGAGCGCGCCCAGGTTGTTCAAGGTTTCGCTGAGTCCGGCCGGGTCTCCCAGACCCCGCAAAATAGCAAGGGCCTCTTCAAAATGTTGCCCGGCCTGCTTCAGTTCCCCCCGGTCCAGGGCCAGGACCCCCAGGTTGTTGAGGTTGGCGGCGATGCCTTCCCGGCGGTCGATGAGGCGGTTCATTTTCAGGGCCTGGCTGAACTTTTGTTCGGCCTGGTCCCACCTACCCTGGCGGTAATAGTGGTATCCCGCGTCGTTCAGGTCCACCGCGTCCTTCAACAGGCCCGCTTCCGGAGGCGTGGACGCCGCGCAGCCCAATGTTAAAAGACTTACCACAGAGACACAGAGAGCACAGAGATACACGGAGATAATTATTTTGCTTTGGCGCTTAGCGCCAAAGAAAAAATCTTTTCCTCTGTGAAACTCTGTGTCCTCTGTGTCTCTGTGGTGAATCTTTTCCATTGTTTCCTACTCCTTCTTCAAGGTCCTCTCTTTCGCCTTGGGCACATTGCGCCGCAGCAGGATGGATTTCTGCGCGGCCTTGGCCGCTTTGTCCACATCGTCGACCATGGTCTCGCCGGAAGTCACCAAACCCGGGAGCCCCTTTGCGGCCTTCTGCAATTGGTTGATGAAGGCCTCCGCCTGTTTCATCAGCTCCGGCAGCCGTGAGGAGGCGTCCGCCAGGCTGGTCAAGGTCTTCTCCAGATTGCCCCGGAAGGCCGGATCATTAATCAGGGCGCCCAGAGCCCCCTTGTTTCCTTCCAGTTCCTTCGTTACCTTACGAATGTTGGCCACGGCCTGGGCGGATTCCCGGTAAAGGGCGGGATCGTTGAGAAGCTGGCCGAGGCTGCCCTTGCCCTTATTGATCTTGGAGATGATCTCACCGACCTCATTCATGGATTTGTTGAATTTGCTGTCGGCTTTGGTCAGATCTTCGGAAATGGCCACCAGGTTGTTCAGGAGTTTTTGCACGTTCTCCATACTGGGTGCCACCTTGGAAAAAACTTCAGTAATATCGAAAGGTTCTATGGAAGTAACCTCGCCCTTGGCGACAATTTCCGGCAGGGTCGGAGACCCGGGGGTGAGGTCCAGGCTCTTATCCCCCAGGAGGCCCTGAAAGCCGATGGTGGCCCGGGAGTCCTGGCGGATCTGGCTCCGGTATTTCCCCACCACTTCGAAGGTGACGATGATCTGCCCCTGAGGGTCAATGACCATGGACTTGACGTTCCCCACCGTCACTCCCGCCAGCCGCACTTCGGAGCCCGTCTTCAGACCGCTGACGTTCTTGAAGACGGCCCGGTATTCCACGTGCTCCTCCCAGAGCCGCTCCTGCTGGGCGATGATCAGGACCATGATCAGGAGCGCGGCCAGGGAGCCTACCACGAAGATGCCCACCACGGTTTCATACTTGCGCTGGATCATTTAAGGATTCTCCTCCTGGTCCTTGTGCAGAAAACGCCGCACTTCCGGATGGGTCGATTTCACAAATTCCTCGAAAGTTCCCAGGAAGACCATGTCCCCCTGATAAAGCAAAGTCAGCCGGTCGGCCACCAGTTCGGTGAGGCGCAGGTCGTGGGACACCACGATGGAGGTGACCTTCAGGGTATTCTGCATATGGCGGATCAAATGACCTATCTCATCGCAAGTAATGGGGTCCAAACCCGCGGTGGGCTCGTCGTAGATGATCAATTGGGGGTCCAGGGCCAGGCTGCGGGCCAGGGCGGCCCGGCGCAGCATGCCGCCGGAGAGTTCCGAAGGTTCCAGGCCTTCCGTCTCCGCCAGCCCCACCTGGGACAGCTTCTCGTGCACCCGCCGGGCCATTTCGTCATGGCTCCACTGGGTGTGCTGCACCATGGGAAAAGCCACGTTCTCGCCCACGGTCATGGAATCATAGAGCGCGGAGCCTTGAAACAGATAGCCGGTTTGCAGCCTGAGATCCCACCAGTCTTTGTCGGTCCTGAACTTGGTGATATCTTTGCCCCCCACGGTAATTGTGCCCTGATCCGGCACGTTCAGGCCCACCAGCATGCTGGTGAGCACGGTCTTGCCGGAGCCGCTGCGCCCCAAAACCACCAGGGTTTCCCCCACATAGACATCCAAATCGACGCCCTTAAG
>DYJG01000425.1 GCA_020723225.1 Desulfobacca acetoxidans
TCGGTGATGATGGGCCCGAAGGTGGAGGGGCATTCATCTCCCTTGGGCTCCTCTTTCTGTTCCTCGGTTTCCTCTTTTTTTCCTTCCTCTTTGGCTCCCTCCGCAGGTTGGGCCTGCGCCCCTTCTTTCGGGGCAGCCGCCTTTTGAGCTTCGCCGGGGCCTAGGTCCGCCCGGGTCGCCGCCACGCTCAATCCCAACAAGATTACCAGGGCTGCCAAAAAGATAGTCAGCCTGCCGCATGTCCGCAACATCAAATTTCTCCTTTCCAACTCTTTAATTATCGGGGATCGGGTCCGTTTCCCACCGGGTTGCGGTCAATGCGCGCCATGGCCATTCTGAACGCCGTTTCGCTCCGCTCGGAATGGCAACCTAATCTTAGGTTAACCGCAGGCCGGTGCCGGACCGGAAATAAAAAAGCCACGAACTCCCTGCCCTTCTGGGCTGCGGGCCTTCATGGCTGCTAGATTTTTCGATTTTAAGAGATACCGGGGCCGAAGGGCTTCAAGCGCCTTCAATTCTGCCCGCATTATGTATTTATCGTATTTCATTTGTCAAACTTTTTCTTTACTTGAGCACTTAATCTCAGAATCACTGCAAGGTTTTCAGGGCCGCGGCCAGATGGTCCAGATAGATCCGGACGATTCCTTCCTGATAACCCAGCCCCCTGGTGATTCCTTCCAAATGGTAAGCCTTTTGCTTCATAAGCTCGGACTTCCAGCTCTCCGGGTCGTCCCCCAGCATATCCTTGGCCACGTGTTCCCCGGCCACAAACATGAAGGGGATCAGGACCACGGAAGAAACGCCGGATTTTTTCACCGCTTCCATGGCCTCTTGCCTGGTGGGTTTCCCGGACACCGTTCCCAGGAAAACGTTCCGGTAGCGGGACCGCAGCAGCTTCTCAAAGGCCAGATAGGCTCCCTCCCCCTGGGGGATGGGGCTGCCATGGGCCACCAGGACCACCGCGGTGTTCTTCAAGTCCTTAGGCAAGCTTTTTGCCACGGCCTGGAGGGTCCGCTCCTGATCTTCCTTGCCGCTCAGCAGCGGCTTTCCCAGTGCCACTTGCAGCCCGGGAACTTTCCCGGTTTCCGCCACGATCTTTTTTTCCCACTCTTCCCCGGGCACGATATGCAGCGACTGGACGGCCACCCGGGTATGGCCCGCGGCTTTCAATTCCTGCAAAGTCGTGGGCAGGTCATTAAGTCTTTGCCCCTTTTCCTGGGCCACCTTGCCCCGGACTTTACGGGATGTGAAGGCCCAACGGATTTCATGGCCCGGAAAACGTTGTTTCACCTGTTCCTCAAAGTGCTGATAAGTATCAAAAGCCGCGGTGCTGGTGCCGAAGGCCGTCAGCACGATCACGGGTTTGGCGGTGTCCGCCGCGTTCAGGGTCCAGGAGGCGCTTAAAAGTGCGAAAACAAGCGCCAGAAATACCATGCCGAATCTCATCCGTTTAAACATGTCGTCCTCCGTGGCTGATTTTTTCTCCAAAAAAAAATCCTTAAGTCATTGAGACTTAAGGATTGCACCCAGCTTCTTGATCCTTAATGCGGCTTTAGGCCCTATTTTCCGCGTAGGGCTTAAAGCCTGATTCGGGCAGGTCTTCTGACTTCCGGATCCACCTAGTTCCTGCGCCTTCCCATTTCGCTTGGCGAGACAGTGGCTTGTGCAGGTTTCGTCCCCGGTTACAGCGGCGGGACCGTGCCGGTTTTGCACCGGCTTCCCTATTATACCCTATATGGGCACCCGAATTCTTATTGGATACAAAATATATGAAGTGGATGCAATCCGTCAAGAAAAAATCAGCCATGACGGCAAGATTCGCGGTGCATCATTCCCCCTGAAGTCGTTTCCCTGAACCCGGTAAGGATAACCGGCGGATTAAGTTCAATTATTTCGATTGACATCGACCAGGTTTCTTCATTTACCGCCGGCAGCTCTTCCCCGAGGCGGAACAGGGTTCTCTTCAGGACGCCCAGGCCCGAATTGCGCAGGAGCACGCAGGGTTTATTCAAATCCTTGCACACCTTTTTCACGCAGAGGCTGGCCGAATGGCTGTTGCAGTCTATGGGGCAGATGACCGCTTCCGCCCGTTTCACCAGGCGGGCCAGGCGGGCCTGGCCGTTTTTGCAGTCGCCGTCGTGGCGCAGAAATCTGGCCCCGAAATCATTTTCCACCAGGCTGCGATAATGGGGTTCCAGACGATCCAGCCCCCCCACAAAAAGGATGAATTTATTATTGAAACGGGGGCATTTTTCCCCTGGAGGTAATGGGCAAGCCCTTTCTTCAGAACACAGAGGCTCAATGGCCGCGCGATCCTTAATTTTCGGAGGCAGGGTTATCCCCGGCAATTGCCTGACGGCCTCCTGGAAGAGGCGCCTTTCCAATCTCTCCCTTACTTTTTGTTCCTGGCCCAGCCTATTGGCCAAATCCCGGTTTTCCTTTTTCAGCCTTTCCAGGTCCCGGCCCGCGGCCACAGAGGCCAGGCGCTCCTCCAAAGCGGCCAGCTTCCTTTTAAGTTCCAGGCCCTCAGCCTCTTTGACCGCCAGGACGCGCTTCAGCTCCTCCCGTTCTTTCCTGACGGCCTCCACCTGGCCGGATAAGCGGTGGACCTGTTCTTTCAGTCCCTCGTTGTCCCGGCGCAAAGGCTCCAGCTCCTTGAGTTCATCCCGGGTTTCGGCGCCTTGCAGGTGGGACATCATATGCACGTCGCCGAAGATCCGGGCCAGAACGTCCGCGGGGGTGTCCAGCCTGGTGATGATGGCCCAATAGGTGCCGGCGGTTTCGCCCTCCCGAATAGCGTCCTTCCAGGCCCGGTACAGTTCTTCCGGCTCCGCCGCGTCAACCCGGTTCATGGCCAGGCGGTATTTCTGGCACAGATGTTTCTGGACGTGCTTGGCCACCAGGGGCAGCTTGGTGCAGGCCTCCACCAGCCAGGTATGAAGCTGATAGGGAGCCAGGTCGTCCGGGTAGCGGAAATGCCGGGCGATCTTTTGGGTCTCTTTCAACGTCAGGCAGGTCCCCACAATGGAGCA
>DYJG01000426.1 GCA_020723225.1 Desulfobacca acetoxidans
GCCGCGGCCGTGGCCTGGGCCGAAGTGCTGGGGGCCCGGGCGCTCTTTATCGGCGCCAACATCTTGGACAACCCCGGGTATCCGGATTGCCGGCCGGAGTATTTTGCGGCCTTCAGCCGGGTCATTGAATTGGGCACCAGGCCGGAAACCGAGATAGCCATCCACACCCCCCTGATCCACCTGGACAAGGCGGGCATCATCCGTCTGGGCCTGGAGCTGGGCGCTCCTCTGCACCTGACCTGGTCCTGCTACCAAAACGAGGACGCGGCCTGCGGCCTCTGCTCCTCCTGCCGGCTGCGCCTCAAGGGTTTTGCCGCCGCAGGCGTGCCGGACCCCATTAAGTATCAAGCAGTCTAGTGTCAACTCGAACCTGGTAACATAACGCAAGTTATTTATCCGCCCTTTTTCCTAATAATTTTATAGTCTTCATTGCTATCTGGGTGCGATGCGGCGGAAAAAGGTTTTCCTCCGGGATTTTTCGATTATAATCTGCAAAACTGTGGCGACCGAGCGAGTGAATGGGAGATAAATCTTCGCCGGGTTGGCCCCCGGGCGAGTGGTTTTTGGACTTATCCGATTCGGATAACCTGGTGGCCTTTCAGAAGCAGGAAACCCTGGTTTTCGGGAAGACGCGCTTCCAGGATTATGAAATTTTTATCAGCCGTCAGTGGGGCAAGGTCCTGCTCCTGGACGGCAGGCTGCAATGCGCTCAAGCAGACGAGTTTATCTACCACGAGGCCCTGGTGCACCCGGCGATATTGGCCCATCCCGACCCCAGGCTGGTCCTGGTGGTGGGGGGCGGGGAAGGGGCCACGTTACGGGAGGCGCTGCGCCATCCCGGGGTGGAAAGCGCGATGATGGTGGACCTCGACCGGGAACTGGTGGAGGTCTGCCGGAAGTGGCTGCCCGAGTTTCATCAAGGCGCTTTCGACGATCCCCGGGCGGAGCTGGTGTTCGCCGACGGCCGGTCCTGGCTGGCGGCCCAGAGGGACGGCAGTTTTGACGTCATCATTCTGGACCTGCCTGAACCCCTGGAAGAAGGCCCGGCCCTGATGTTGTTTACCGCAGAGTTTTATGCCCTGGTTAAGAGCAAACTCGCAGCCGGGGGCCTGGCGGCCCTCCAATCGGGCGCGGCGGGCCCCCGGTGCCGCCTGCTGGCGGACCTGAACCGGACTCTCAGGGGCGTCTTTCCCCGGGTGGTGGCCTATACTGCGTATATTCCCAGTTTCATGGATCTTTATGGGTTTCATATTGCCGGGGACGAAGGCTTTTCTTGGCCCGCCGTCAGGCGGTTAACGGAGCGGATTCAGGCCCTCCCACCTTTGGGCTGGCTGGCCCCCGCGTTCGCCGCCGGCCTGCCGCACCTGCCCGCATATTTGCAGGCCCGGCTCGATCAGGGGAGGAGCCTTACAGACGCAGCCCCATTTCTTTCCAAGGCAGGAGAGGGGCAGGTTTATTTTTAACCGAAGCACATCGACAGGAAGACTATGCCGAGAGGATGGCTTCCATGACGGTTTAGAGCAACACCCCAGCGCACTTTGATTTTAGTAAAGGAGCATGAGAATCGTTATGAACAATCGCAAAGTGGGAATCTACGTGGATTCCATGAACATCATGCGCAGCGGCGGCTACGGCATGCGCTACGAGGTCATCCGCCGCCTGGCCGCCTGGGACGGCGACGAGGTGATGCGCCTCAACGCCTATGTGGCCATCGACGAGGAGCGGGCCAACTCCGACCCCAATTATAAAAACACCCTAAACTTTATCCTCACCCTCCGGGACCTGGGATTCAAGGTAATAGAAAAGCCCATCCGCTGGTACACGGATGATTCGGGCCGCACCTACGGCAAGGCCAACCTGGATATGGAAATGGCCCTGGACATTATCGCCCAGTCGGACCGGTTGGACCTGATCTACCTGTTCACGGGGGATGGGGATTTCTGCAGCGTGGTGAACATGGTCCAGAACAAGGGCTGCCGGGTGGAACTGATTGCCTTCGCCAACGTCTCGGCGCGGCTGCGCCGGGAAGTGGACCTGTTCATCCCCGGCTACCTGATCCCCGGCCTGTTGCCCACTTCGCCGCCCTTTGCCGGCGCGCCTCCCTGGGGGGAGTCCGGCAGCCGGGTCCGGGGGGTGTGCACCAAGTACTTCGTGGACCGCTCTTACGGGTTCTTCCGTTTCATGCACGGCTTCGGCAAGGTCTGGGTGACCGACACCCGTCTGGAAGAGTCTCCATATACCTCCGTGTTCTTCATGGAAAAGGACCTGCCCTCGGGGGTCAACCCGGAGTACCTGCCCAGCCGGGACTACATCTTCGAATTCACCCTGACCGAAGGTGAAAAGGGCTTCGTGGCCGCGGATATTGACTTGGTGTATAAGTATTAGGGGCCAGGGGGCAGGGGGCAGGATTAAAGGGCATATTCTTCTGGCCTCTGGAGAAGACGTTGCTTAAGTTAACCGGTTGATTATTCGATACATCTTTAACCAGACAGCAAACACCAAACACCAAACACCAAACACCAAACACCAAAAACCAAAGACCAAAAACCAAAAACCAAAGACCGAAGACCGAAGACCGAAGACCGGAGACCGAAGACCAAAGACCGGAGACCATACAAGGAGGGGGCTATGGCGCAGAAATTACGGGTTCTTTTTGTGGCCTCGGAAGCGGTGCCTTTTGCCAAGACCGGGGGATTGGCCGACGTGGTGGGGGCCCTGCCTAATGCTCTGAAAAGCCTGGGAGCGGACGTCCGGGTGCTCATGCCTTATTACGGCATGGTCAAGCAGGGCAAAATCCCCATGGCCACGGTGGCGGAAAACCTGGAGGGGCAGCTCGGAGGAACCTCTCTGGCCTTTGACGTTAAGACTCCAGCTAGCGGCGAATATCCCTTCTATTTCGTGGAGCGGGACGAGTTTTTTGAGCGCTCCCAGCTCTACGGCACCCCGAAAGGCGATTACTTCGACAACCTGGAGCGTTATTCTTTTTTCTGTTCCACGGTTTTGCCGGTGTGCCAGAACCTGGGTTTCCAGC
>DYJG01000427.1 GCA_020723225.1 Desulfobacca acetoxidans
AAAGTATCAGGTGACGGAGAAATCAAAGAAGCTTATCTTCAAATTGATCCTGGGCATCATCTTGCAGTTGGCCGCCCTGGGCGCCCTCCTTTTTTGGCCGGCAGGGACCTTCTGGTGGTGGCGGGCCTGGGTGTTCCTGGGCGTGCACGGCGTGATGGGGACAGTGGCGACCATTGCCCTTTTTCCCGGCCACCAGGATTTGCTTCAGGAACGCCTCAAGGTATTCCGCCAGCCCGGACAGCCCCTGGCGGATAAAATCATCCTGTTCCTGATTTTCGCCATCTTTATCGGTGCGTTGGTGTTCGCCCCCCTGGATGTATTCCGCTTGCACCTGCTGGGGAAGCCCGGACCCTTTATTTCCGCGGCGGGGTTGGTAATGTATGTCTCGGGATTTTGGATCAACTATCTGGCGATGCGGGAGAACCCCTTTGCCGCGCCGGTGGTGAAACATCTTGAAGAAAGACACCAGCGGGTCATCGATACCGGGGTTTACGGGATCGTGCGCCATCCCATGTACGCGGGAGCCATCCTCCTGTTTATCGGCTACCCGTTATGGCTGGAATCTTACGCCGCGGCTTTATTTGCCAGTATGAGCATCGTCATCCTGATAGTGCGCATCCGCATCGAGGAAGAGTTACTGCAACGGGAACTGCCGGGTTATGCGGCCTACATGGAGAAAGTCCGTTACCGGCTGATCCCTTTGGTTTGGTAAATGAACACGGAAAACGAAAAACGGAAAACGGAAAACGGTCTTTTCCGCATTCTTACCTTCGGCTGCAAGGTGAATCAATGCGACACCGCGGCCCTGGCCCAGGCGCTCATTGCCAGGGGCTGGCGGGAGGCGCCGGTAGGAGATGCGCCGGACCTCATCCTGGTGAACACCTGCACCGTCACCGCTAAGGCCGACCAGCAGGCCCGGCAGGCCGTCCGCGGCCTGGCCCGGGACTATCCCGGAACACCCCTCTGGGTCACCGGCTGCTACGCCCAGCGGGCCCCGGAGGAACTGGCCGCGCTCCCCGGGGTGCAAGGGGTCCTGGGGAACCGGGAAAAGGCGCGGCTGGCGGACTTACTGGCAGACCCGCCCCAAGAACCGCCAGTGCTCCAAGTGGGTTTCTTATCTCCAGGAGAAGCCCTGGAGGCTCTCCCGGCGCCCGTCATCCCCGGTCGCACCCGGCCCCGCCTGAAGATCCAGGACGGCTGCGAGCATCACTGTACCTATTGCATCGTGCCTGAGGTGCGGGGGCCCCGGCGCAGCCTGCCGCCCAGAGAGGTGGCCGCGGCCCTGGAGCAGCTGGCGGCCGCGGGCTACCGGGAGACGGTGCTCACCGGAGTCAACCTGGGCCAATACGGGGTGGACCTGACGCCGCCCACCGACCTGGCCGCGCTGCTGCAATCTCTCCGGTCCCTGCCCCGCCCGCCCCGGCTGCGCCTCAGCTCCATCGAGCCCCAGGAGGTAACCCCGGCGCTTCTTCGGAAGTTGGCCCATTTCCCGGGTTTCTGCCCCCATTTTCACCTGCCGCTGCAAAGCGGCGCAGCCCCGGTGCTTAAGGCCATGGGCCGGGATTACACGCCTGAGGAATTCCGGGATTTGGTGGAGGAGATTAACCGGCGCTTCCCGGACGCGGGCCTGGGCCTGGACGTCCTGGTGGGTTTCCCCGGCGAGACCGCGGCTGACTTCGAGGCCACCTATGCCCTGGTGGAGGCGCTAAAAGTGACCTACCTCCACGTCTTCCCCTTCTCCCCCCGGCCCGGCACCCCCGCGGCGGCGATGCCCCGGTTGGCCGCAACCATTGTCCGGAGCCGGGCCAAAAGGATGCGGGAATTGGGACAAATGAAAAAAAGGCAGTTTCTGGAGACTCAATTGGGCCGGACCGGAGAGGTCCTGGTGGAAGGCCCCGGCCCCCAAGCCGGCTGGCTCAAGGGCCTGAGCGCCAACTACCTGCCGGTGCTGCTGCCCGGCCCTCTGGAGTGGAAAAACCGCATAGTTACCGTGCGCTTTCGGGAAGTCCAGAGGGAGGTTTTGGTGGGAGAAGTGATGTAGTATTAATCGGCGTTCATCGGCGTGCATCGGCGGTTTTTTTTTACCGCCGATGCACGCCGATGAACGCCGATCCAAATGAAAAGGCAGGCCCGGGGCCTGCCCACTGAAAACCGAAAACTGAAAACCGAAAACCGTCTTTAAGCCGGCGCCCCTTCCCACAGCGGCGCGGGCGCCCACCGGGGCCGGCCCGTGCGCTCTCTGGCCGAAGGCACCCAGATGCGCCAGGCGTCGTCCTGGGTCATCAGGTGTTCCATAAACTTCAGGTGCAGGGCGTGGCTGCCCCAGCCCACTTCAATGCGGCCCACCAGGGGCATGCCCAGAAGCGTCAGGTCCCCCACCGCGTCCAAGATCTTGTGGCGCACGCATTCCTCGGGGAATCTCAGCCCCCCGGGGTTCATCACCCCGGCGTCGTCCAGGACCACGGCGTTGTCCAGGGACCCGCCCAAGGCCAGGCCGTGGGCCTTCAGATATTCCACCTCTTTCAGAAAACCGAAGGTCCGGGCCGACGCGATCTCTCTCACGAAAATGACCGGTTTCACCGGGACGGAGTACCGCTGGCGGCGGATCATGGGGTGGGGAAATTCGATGGTATAAGTAATCCGGGACTCACCCGGGGCCACCCGCATCCAGCGGTCTCCATCCTTCAGCTCCACGGGCCGCTGGATCAGCACATGGGCCCGGGGCCAGGGCAGGGAACGCAGTCCCGTCTCCGTCAGCATCCGGATAAAAGGAGCGGCGCTGCCGTCCATGATGGGCAGCTCCGGCCCCTCCACCTGGATCAGGGCGTTATCCACGCCCAGGCCGCCTAAGGCCGCCAGGAGGTGTTCCACGGTGGAGATGGTGCAGCCGTTCTCCCCCAGGGTGGTGGCCCGGGTGGTGTCCGTGACCCGGGAGTAATGGGCTTTGATCTGGGGGCGGCCCGGCAGGTCGGCGCGCACGAAGCGCAACCCCTGGTTGGCCTGGGCCGGATGGATAGTCACCGCC
>DYJG01000428.1 GCA_020723225.1 Desulfobacca acetoxidans
TTTCGATAAAGTCTGGCCACAAATCGAAGCCGTGCACCACGAAAGCCGCCGGGCTTTCAATCTGCCTCTTGCTCCTCCCCAAGACCCCCGGGGCAAGACCTGCACCCTCTGTTTCCATGCCTGCCGCATTCCTGAAGGAGGCTACGGTTTCTGCGGGGCCAGGAAGGTCAAGGACGGCAAAATCACGGGCGGGACGGCCGCGGGCGCGGGATTGAGCTATTATTACGATCCCCTGCCCACCAACTGCGTGGCGGATTGGTTCTGTCCCGGGGGCACGGGCGCGGGCTACCCCAAATATTCTTCCTGCCCGGGACCGGAGCGGGGCTATACCAACCTCGCGGTCTTTTACCACGCCTGCAACTTCAACTGCCTCTATTGCCAGAACTGGACCTTCAAGAAGGCTACCTTCAAAGGGGAGAAAGTCTCAGGCCAAGAATTGGCTGCTGCGGTGAAGAAAAACACCGGCTGCATCTGCTACTTCGGCGGCGACCCCACGCCCCAGCTGCCCCACGCCCTGGCCGCGTCCCGCCTGGCCCTGGAGCAGGCCAAAGCCAAGGGCCGCCGGGTCCGCATCTGCTGGGAGACCAACGGCGCCATGCAGGGGCAGTGGCTCAAACCCCTGGTGGCTAGCTGCCTCACTAACGGCGGGGTCATCAAGTTCGACCTCAAGGCCTTCAGCGAAGAAATCCACCTGGCCCTCTGCGGCGTTTCCAATTCCCAGACCTTGGAGAATTTCGCGGCCCTGGCGGCGCGCTTAAGCGAACGCCCGGAGGTGCCGCTGCTCTGCGCCAGCACGCTGCTGGTCCCCGGCTACGTGGACCTGGAGGAAATCCACGGCCTGGCCCGCTTTATCAATCGCCTCAACCCGGAGATTCCTTACAGCCTCCTGGGTTTCTACCCCCAGTTTTATCTTAACGACCTGCCCATCACCACCCGGGATTTCGCGCTCCAGGCCCAAAAGACCGCCCTGGAAGCAGGAGTGCGGAACGTTCATATGGGGAACTTGCATCTGCTGTGGTAAGTGAGCTGTGAACGGTGAGCAGCGAGCAGTGAGCGGCAAGAACCAAGGCCCTTTGCCATTGGTTTTATCATGACCTGAAATGAGGAGGCTTCGCGCAAAGACGCAAAGGCGGAAAGGGAGGCGCAAGAAGTAGAAATGGTGTCCAAGCAGTTGAACATGAGCCTTTGGCTCACCCGTAAACCATGAAAAGCGCGTAGGGCGGGCGTCCCGCCCCTCCATGGTAATCCGTACAGGCTTGAAAGCCTGTACTACCGCTTGGGACTTTTCAGGGCAGAGCTTGGGAACGAGGATCAGAATGGGCACTGCCTCCAATTCCTCAGATTTTCACTGACCACTGACCACTGGCCACTGGCTACTGCTTACTGCTCACTTCCTTGACAACCCCCCGCTGGACGGTATAAGGTGGAAGAAGGGGGAAGGCCGTGAAGACCAAGATCATTTTCATTACCGGCGGGGTGCTGTCCTCCCTGGGGAAGGGGGTGGCGGCCGCGGCTATCGGGGCCTTGTTGGAAGCCCGGGGCTTGCGGGTCACCTTTCAGAAGCTGGACCCGTACATCAACGTGGACCCCGGCACCATGAACCCCTTCCAGCACGGCGAGGTCTACGTCACCGAAGACGGCGCGGAAACCGACCTGGACCTGGGACACTACGAGCGCTACACCACGGTCACCCTGGGCCAGGAGAACAACTTCACCTCCGGCCGCATCTATAACAACGTCATCACCAAGGAGCGCCGGGGCGATTATCTGGGGGGCACGGTTCAGGTCATCCCCCATATCACCGATGAAATCAAGGAGGCCATCATGAAGGTGGCCCCCGCGGTGGACGTGGCCATCATCGAGATCGGCGGCACCGTGGGGGACATCGAGAGTCTCCCCTTCATGGAGGCCATCCGCCAACTGAAAGGTGATCTGGGCAAAGAAAACGTCTGCTACATCCACCTCACCCTGGTGCCCTACATCAAGACCGCGGGGGAGGTGAAGACCAAGCCCACCCAGCACAGCGTCAAGGAACTGCGCTCCATCGGCATTCAGCCGGATATTCTGCTCTGCCGCACGGAAAAAACCCTGAGCAAGGACATCAAGGCCAAGATCGCGCTCTTTTGCAACGTGGAGCCCAACGCGGTGATCACCGCCCGGGACGTATCCAATATCTATGAGATCCCCCTGCTGTTCCACGAAGAGGGGCTGGACGAACGCCTGGTGGAGGTCCTGAATATCTGGACCCGGGCCCCCAGGCTGGAGCAATGGGAAAAACTGGCGGCCCGCATCCGCAACCCCAAGGACCGGGTGGAGATCGGCATCGTCGGCAAATACGTGGACCTCCGGGAATCGTACAAAAGCCTGCACGAGGCCCTGGTGCACGGCGGGCTGGCCCATGAATCCCAGGTGGCCCTGAGCTACATCGACTCGGAACGGGTGGAGCGGGAAGGCCCCGAGGGCTTACTGGGCCACCTCCACGGCATCCTGGTGCCCGGCGGCTTCGGGGTCCGGGGGGTGGAGGGGAAGATCCAGGCCATCCGCTACGCCCGGGAAAACAAAATTCCTTATTTCGGCATCTGCTTCGGCATGCAACTGGCGGTCATCGAATTCGCCCGCTACCTGGCCGCGATCCCAAATGCCACCAGCGAGGAGTTCGACCAGGAAGCCGAGGCCCCGGTGATCTACCTGATGCGGGAGTGGTACGACTACCGCCGGGACGCCATCATCCGCCGGGACCGGGAGACGGAAAAAGGCGGCACCATGCGCCTGGGGGCCTACCCCTGCGTGCTCAAGGAAGGCTCGGCCGCGGCCGCGGCCTACGGCGTCCTGGAGATCATGGAGCGCCACCGGCACCGCTACGAATTCAACAACGACTACCGGGAGCGGCTTACCAAGGCGGGCCTGATCATCAGCGGCACCTCCCCCAACGGCGAACTGGTGGAGATCGTGGAACTGAAAGACCACCCCTGGTTTCTGGGCTGCCAGTTCCACCCGGAGTTCAAGTCCG
>DYJG01000429.1 GCA_020723225.1 Desulfobacca acetoxidans
GAAAACTTCGTAATCTGCGGTTTCACGAACCTGACGGGCGTTTAATATTATGCCATGGAATTTGGGGTCTATCCTTCCTGTTCTCGCAAATTCTCTGCCCAGCACGGAAGCCACGGATGAATGTTTTACAGCTTTAATGCCGTGGGCTGTTAACAGAGCTTGGGCTGCATAAAAAATGGCATAATAAGCTCTACCCGCGGCCTCGCCGAAATCTTCACTGTCCAGAAGCCTTCCCGCAACTTCCAAGGCATGGCGGGCCTTGGCCATCAAGGCCTTAACTTCCGCCGATAGATTCACATGTGAACCCCTTCTTGGGCCACCTTGCAATAAAAAGAAAATCCTTGCTCCTGTAAGAACGAAAATTTTTTGGCGTCAAAGACCTTCAGAGAAATGAGCGGGTAAAACTCATGGTCCCACATGACCTGGTAAGCCGCTTCCTGCAAGGCTTCTTCCATTTCCGGAGTCAAATCCCGGATAATCGCGGCCACATCCAGGTCGGACTCCGGGGTGGGGTACCCCCAAACCCGCGAACCATAGGCGATCACGGCCTGGAGCCGGTCCCCCGCCACTTCTTGGAGGCGGCCCTTCAATTCCTTAACTAAAAGCCGGTCCGGCTCGGCCAAGCCTTTGGCTTCCGCCAACACGGTTTCCAGGTCAAAGCCCTTGCCGGCGGCGATCTCCCGTTCTCCCCTGGCTAAAAGGCGTAAGATTTCTTTATCCCGTTCGGAGCGCTCAAATTCTTCCACACTGAGCATAACCGCGGCGGCGCGGCCTCGTTGGGTGATGATCAGGGGCTCCCTGGATTCTCTGACTTGCTTCAGGACCTTGGCCGCATCTTGCCTTAAATCGCTGATTGGCACGATATTGGGTAATTTCCCCATGACGCACCTCCAATAGTACTTTCTATTGTATCTCTAAAAGTACTATAGAGCAAGGCCCATCGATTCATTTAAGCCAATGTATCCGTTAGGTCCTTTTCCCGCAGCATCCTTCTCTTCCAGGTGGCGATCTGGGGCACCACGTAGGGGAGGAGGCGGAGGGAGTAGTACGGCGGCAGCAGCGGCACGCCCACCAGGTCGCCCATGGTCACCAGGATGAAGAGATGCTCCATGTTGGCCCGGGTCTTCAGGGCAAAGCGGGCGGAGTCATGGGCCGCCATGCCGTAGATGAATTCTTTTATAGCTTTGAGGAAGCCGCCTTTTTTCTCAGTCATGAGTAGTCCTCCGAAAGGATTTCACCACAGAGACACAGAGGGCACAGAGAATCACAGAGGAAGATATTATGGTTTGGCGCCAGGAGTCAAACCATAACTTATTCTCTGTGAACCTCTGTGTTCTCTGTGCCTCTGTGGTGAATTTTTTTTCAACTCACTTCGCCTCCGACGGCACCGCGCGGCCGGGCTCCCGGTAGCGTTTCAGGGCCTTGACGCCGTCGGCCAGGAGGAAGCAGGCCGCGACCACCAGGAAGAGGGCGACGATGCCCATGAGGCCGTTGCCGATAAACGCCTCCCCCTTCACCTGGCCGGAGGCCACTTTACTCAGCAGGTTATAGGAGGTGTAGAGCAAGGCGGCGATGGTGGTGATGAACATGAACCACATGGGGATCAGCGTAAAGGCGGCCTTCTTGCCCTGGGACAGCAGCCAGGCCGAGGCCACCATCAGGGCGAGCGAGGCCAGCAACTGGTTGGCGCCGCCGAAGAGGATCCAGAGATATTGCCACCAGCCGGTCTGGATCAGGAGCAGGACCAGGGCCGCGGCCACGAAGGTGGCTACTGGGCCGTTGCGCATGATGGGGAGTTGGTCGCCCACCAGCTCCACGGTGGCGATCTTCATGAAGCGGAGCACCAACTGCATGACGGTGATGGCCAAGACGATGATGATCACCGTGGCCATGGTCTTGCCGTAGGCGATGGGCAGGCCGATGACGTTGAGCAAGTTGGAGAGCCCGGTGGCAAAGACCGCGCCAGGGCCGCCGGCCTTCATCAGATCTTTATACTGGGCAAAAGGAATGGCCGCAGCCGCGGTCATCAGGGCCACCACCCCCAGGACCATTTCGGTGAACATGGAGCCGGCCAAGACCGGTTTGGCGTCGCATTCGGACTCCAACTGGCGGCAGGTGCCGGAGGTGGTCACCATGGAGTGCCAGCCGGAGCAGGCGCCGCAGGCGATGGTGACGAAGAGGATGGGCCACAAGGGGCCGATGCCGATGGTGAACTGGGTAAAGGCCGGCGCGTCCACCGGGGGCAGGCCCACGAAGATGCCGATGATCCCGCCGATCAAACCGAACATGACGATATAAAAGGCCACGTAATTAAGGGGCAGGGCGAAGCGCCAGATGGGGAGCACCGCGCTGATGAAGCAAAAGACCACCGCGAACAGCCCCCAGACGAACTTGCTTTGAGCCCAAGCCCCGATCAGGACCGGCGCGGGGAACATTTCCCCCAGCTTGACCCCCACCAGGGCCAGGGCGACGCAGACCACGGTCATCAAGAGGATGTTGACCCGCCAGCGGTAGAGCATCTGGCCCGCCAGCGCGCCGGCCAGGCCCAGGATGAGCACGGCCAAAGGCCCGGAAGGCAGTTTGATCAAGGCCCCGGCGATGACGCCCCCGAAGGCCCCGGCCAGGAGTAAAAGATAAAAATAGACAAAGGAGAGCAGGATGGTGCGGGCCCGAGGCGAGATCAGCTTATAGCTCAAGCCCCCCAGGGAGAGGCCGTCGGAGCGCATGGCCACGATCCCGGAGATGTAATCGTGGACCCAGCCGATGAACAAAACTCCCAGAAAGAGCCACAACAGGGCCGGCAGCCAACCCCACTGGAGGGCGATGATGGCCCCCACCACCGGTCCGGCCCCGGCGATGCTCTTGAACTGGTAGCCGAAGAGGACGTTCTTGGAGGTGGGCATGAAATCCACCCCATCCATGTACATCTTGGCCGGAGTCACCTTGTTGGGGTCCGACTCCACCACCTTTTTGTCGATGTAGCCGGCGTACCAGCGGTAGCCGCC
>DYJG01000430.1 GCA_020723225.1 Desulfobacca acetoxidans
AGAACGCCGATATGTACGCGGCCATCGATCTGGTGATGGATAAGATCGATATGCAGCTCAAAAAGTTGCGGGAAAAGCTGCGGGATAAAGGTGACCGCAGCCGGGCCGCGGCTCCCTCGATGGCTGCGGAAGAGGGTGCGGGCCTGCCTCCCGTCAAGCGGAAACGGGTGGAAGTGCCGGTCATGGAACTGGCCGATGCCGTGGAAATGGTGCAGAGAGGCAATGATAAGCTCCAGGTCTTCACCAATGTGGCCAATGGGGCGTTAGGCATCCTCTACCGGCGGCAGGATGGGCAACTTGTGCTGGTGGAACCGGACCTGAGTTAGAAGACGCCAAACTCCATGAAAATCATCGATCTTCTGGACCCCAAGCGCATTCAGCCGAACTTGCAGGCCGTCAATAAACGGGGAGTATTGGAGGAAATGGCCGCGGTCCTGGTGAGTGGCCATCAGGAAGTAACCCAAGCGAACGTGGTGGAGGTATTGCTGGAACGGGAGCGCCTGGGGTCCACGGGCATCGGCGATAATATCGCCATCCCCCACGGCAAGGTCCCCCAACTCCCCCGGATGCTCCTGGCCTTCGGCCGCAGCCTCAAAGGGGTGGACTTCGACTCCATGGACGGCAAACCCTCCCATCTCTTTTTTGTGCTGCTGGCCCCGGTGAACTCCACGGGGCTGCATCTCAAGGCCCTGGCCAAGATCTCCCGGATGCTCATGAGCCAGGTTTTCCGGGACAGCCTGATGGGGTCCGGCGGGGCGGAAGATATCTTAAGGCTGATTTCGGAAAAAGACGCGGAATTTTGATTCATTTCACGCCAAGGCGCAAAGACGCAAAGGCGCCAAGCATTAATCTTAAAATTTTGCGACTTGGCGTCTTGGCGTGAGATATAGATCCACGCGATGGGCTAGATTCCCGTGGCAAACCAACAACCTGCCCCCTCTGCTCCCGAATCTTTTCCAGTCCTGATCATCACCGGCGTTTCCGGTTCCGGGAAAAGCACGGTGCTCAAGGCCCTGGAGGACATCGGTTATTTCTGCGTGGACAACCTGCCCCTGCGCCTGCTGCCGCCGTTTCTGCGGGAGCAGTCGAAATCATACCGGCAGGGGCGAAAAATCGCCCTGGTGATGGACGTTCGCACCGAGGGGTTCCTGCAGAATTACGCCCGGGTCTTTCGGCGTTTGAAGAAGCAGGGTTACCAGTTGCATCTGATTTTCCTGGAAGCGGATGAGGGGACTTTGATCCGGCGCTTCAGCCAGACCCGGCGGCAACACCCCCTGGCGGACCGGGAAAGCATCTCCCACGCCTTGCTGGAGGAACGCCGTTCCCTGGCGGGGTTAAGAAGGCTGGCCCACCGCATCATCGACAGTTCCTTCTACAGCCCCCATCAACTCCGGGAGATGATCCAGGTGGAGTATTCGGAATTGCCTTCCCGGCAACGCCTGGCCCTGCACCTGATCTCGTTTTCCTATAAAAACGGGATTCCCCCGGAGGCCGACCTGGTGTTGGATGTCCGGTTTCTTCCCAACCCCTTTTTTGTGGAAGAATTAAAGTCCTTCACCGGCAACGATCCAAGGGTCCGGGATTATGTGCTGGGACAGGAGGAAACCCAGGTTTTCCTGAGGCATCTGTTCGAGTTTATCGATTACCTGCTGCCTCAGTTTATTCAAGAAGGCAAGACCCATCTCACGCTAGCCATCGGCTGCACCGGGGGGCAACACCGGTCCGTGGTCATCGCCAACGTCCTGGCGGGACACCTGACCCAAGGAAATTTACCCTTTACCCTCCATCATCGAGAGGTGACGCCTAAGGAGAGCTATTCATGATCGGTATTTTACTCGTTACCCACAAAGACTTGGCCGAAGCCCTGATGTCGGTCTGCAACCTGATCCTGGGCCGCCAGGATGGGGTTCAGGCCATTTCCCTGGATCCCCAGGCTTCTCCGGAGGAATGCCGGCAAAAAATCCAAAAAGGCCTGGCCAAGGTGAACAACGGTAACGGCGTAATCATCCTCACGGATATGCTGGGAGGCACCCCCTCCAACCTCACCCTCACCTTTTTGCAGGAAGGCAAAGTGGAGGTGGTCACCGGCGTTAATCTCCCCATGCTGATGAAGCTGTCCCAACTCCGGGAGGAAAAAGACCTGGCGCAAGTGGCCCTGACCTTGAAGCAATACGGCCAGAAGGGCATTACCGTGGCCAGCGAGGTTCTCCGCCATAAATGAGCCGGAATGTTCCATCCGCCCCGGCCGTTTGACGGATATCAACGGCATCTGGGCTATCGAGAAGTTATCTTTTCCCACCCCCTGGTCCCGGTTCTCTTTTTTGGCGGAACTGGGACACTCCCTGAGCCACACCCTGGTGGCCGTCCCCCCGCGGTTGCGACTGCGGCAGATCTGGGGCTACCTCGTCTACTGGGTGGTGGCCGACGAAATGCACATCCTCAATCTGGCCGTCCACCCCCAACACCGCCGCCGGGGCCTGGCCCGCCGCCTCCTGGCCGAGGGCATGGCCCAAGCCCGGGAGATGGGCGCGCGGGTGGCCTGGCTGGAAGTGCGTCCTTCCAACGCGCCGGCCCTGGCCCTGTACCATTCTTTCGGTTTCCAGGAAGCGGGCCGCCGCGCCCGCTATTACGATGATACCCAGGAAGACGCGTTGCTGTTGGCTTATTATTGGGAGGAGGGAGAGGAGGAAGGTTGAGGGAGAGAAAAGTGTAACCTAAAGGCGGCAGCTCCCGTCTTAGTAATATTTCTCTAACTCAGGAGGACCTAAATTGCCCATGGACGAGAAAACCAAGTTGTTAGTTTGCCTGGGCGCGGCGACGGCGGCTAATTGCATCCCCTGCTTCGAATTTTATTATGGGAAAGCCCAGGCCGCGGGGGTTGAAGCCGGGGATATTCAGGAAGCGGTGGAATGCGCCTACAAGATTAAGAATAATATCAATATGCTGATGAAGAACAGCATCAGAAACTTTACGGGCCAGGAAGGGGATGCCTGCCCCTTGCCC
>DYJG01000431.1 GCA_020723225.1 Desulfobacca acetoxidans
TGGCCGCGGCCTTAGGCGGCACGCCCCGGGACCTGGGGGACGCGTCCGCCACCTTCATGGCCTTCCCCCTGGTGCCCGTGACCCACGTCCTCTGGGGCGGCGACGAGGAATTCCCCCCGGACGCCAACATCCTCTTTGACGAGACCATCTCCAAGCACCTGTCCACCGAAGACATCGCCGCCCTGGCCGGCTCCTCGGTTTATCGGTTGATGGGCGCGGCCTACAAGATGCGCCAGAGCCATTAAAGATGGTCCTTGCATAAACGAATAAAAATACTTATAATAAATAAAAAAGGGGGGCGTAACGGCTTCGACGTAGATAGAGAACTGACGGTTGCATGCCGAGGTCCTGTCCGCTCGTAAAACGGGTAGGAAAACCATAAGTGCCGACAACTACGGCTACGCTCTAGCCGCTTAAGGCTAGCGCCTGGGGAGCTTTCGCCGGAAGGAGTCTCCAGGTGACCGCATTCCGGCAAAGCTGCCGGGTTCGCCTGCGGCCCGGTTGACGAAAATTACAGCGGGATAGCTTCGAAGAATTCTGTCGGTGGAAGTCTTTTGAGGCGAAGATAAAACATCGACTAAGCATGTAGACGCTCTCAGGGACTGTTTGCGGACGCGGGTTCGACTCCCGCCGCCTCCACCAAATTATTTAAGATATTTCAGTTAGTCATAATTTTATGCGTGTGTAAAAAATAGGTCAGAACAGGGCCAGGCCTCGAATCTGGCCCATTTTTTTGGCGATTCCATTTTCATTAAAATCTTTGAACCCTCTCCTCCTCCCCAATTCCTCGATGCCGGCAAGTTCCACCAGGCCCCCCGGCCCCTTGGGGAGTTTCAGGGTCCGGGCCTGTTTGACCTCATGTTCCCTGGCCTTCTTGATGGCCACGGAGGCCGGCAGGTGTCCGTCGTGGTCCATCAGGGTGTGGAGCGTGTATCAGTAGGCAATCAACAAATAAACCATGCTGATGGCGACGGTAATCATCATGGGCCACCAACACGCCTTCATGTAACCCAAAAAAGAGATATGGTAGCCCGCCTTTTCCACCAAACCCACAGTGACCACGTTGGCTGACGCGCCGATCATGGTGCCGTTCCCCCCCAGGCATGCCCCCAAGGCCAGGGACCACCAGAGGACCCCGGACTCCGCGCCGGGAATGGTCTGATTCAGAAAAGCGATGATGGGCAGCATGGTGGCGGTGAAGGGGATGTTGTCGATGAACGCGGAAGCGATGGCGCTCACCCATAGGACCAAGACGATGGCCGCGGTGAGGTTGCCGCCGGAGAGGTCCTTCACCCATTCCGCGATGATCTGGATGAGCCCGGTCTCCTCGGCCCCGGCGATAACCATGAAGAGGGCGATGAAGAAAACCAGGGTAGGCCACTCCACTTCATGTTCCAGCATCTCCACAATGTCCACCCGGGAGATGGCCAAGAGCGCCATGGCCCCGATCAGAGCGGCCACCGACGGCTCCATGTGCAGGACCCCGTGGACGATAAACAAAAAAATGACGAAGGCCAGAACCCCCAATCCCATGACCGTCAGTTTCTTATTGGTAATCTTGTATTCCTCTTTCAAATATTCGATGGTCCGGCCCACATCCTTGACTTCCGCGGCAAGATAGCCCTTTTTGTACCACCAGAGGTACCACAGGGAAGTAAGGGCGAGACAGACGGTGCAGACCAGGGCGAGATTGATCACAAACTGGGCGAAGGTCAATTTGGCGTAGGAGCCGATAAGGATGTTGGGCGGGTCGCCGATCAGAGTGGCCGCGCCCCCCACGTTGGAGGCGAAGACCTCGGGGATGAGCAGGGCCAGGGGATTGACCTTCAAAGTGACGGCGATTTCAATGGTCACCGGGATCATGAGCAGCATGGTGGTAACGTTGTCCAAAAAGGCCGAGGTTACGGCGGTGATAATCTGGAGGATGAAGGACAGGATAAAGATATTGCCCCGGGCCAGGGCGTAGGACTTGTAGGCCAGCCACTGGAAGAGGCCGGTCTTTTTCAAGACCCCCACTATGATCATCATGCCCATAAGCAGGAAGACGACGTTTAAGTCGATGGCCCGCATGGAGTCTTCAAAAGAGAGGATGAAGAAATTTTTATCGAAGGTGCCGGCGGTGTAACTGATGAACAGAATAAGGGCGGCCCCCAAGAAGGAGGCCAGGGTGCGGTGCATCAACTCCGCGGCGATGAGGACGTACACCGCCAGGAGCACGGTCGCGGCGATCCAGAAGGCCGGGGTGATGGTGCGCTTCAGGGTGAGGTCGGCCTCTGCCTGAAATAGCCGGTTTCCGGCCGTATCCGTCCCTGTTTCCACAATTTTGAGGACCTCCGATTCCTGGGTCTGCCAGCTCGGTCGCAGCGCCCGGATCTTCAGCTCCGTCTTCGGCAGGATCCCCTGGGGGAGCCGATAACGGCCGACAAAGCCTCCCTTGCTGCCGGTTTCGATACGCCCTTCCCGGCCCTGGGGGGTGACCTGCTTCCCGTCCGCGAGAAGTTCGATTTCCACCTCTTTAACTCCCTTGCCCTGGGCGTCCGCAATGACTCCGGACACTGTCAGCCTGTCGCCCGTCTCCGGCAGGGCCGCAGACACCTGCAAGGGGGAACTGCAAAGCCCCAGAATAACTGCCATCAGTATCGAAATTGCCAGATAGCTCTGCCAACGCATTCCTATTCCCTCCTTATTTCAATATTTCCCAATAGTTAGCTGATTTGCGCAAAAAAGACAAAGGCCTGCCGGGTTGACAGACTCCACCCGACAGGCCTTATTGTTCTCGACCGATTATGTTTTCCTGCTTGGGGCCAGGCTTCCCCCAGCCTGCTTATCCTTTCTTCTAAGGACTTTTAATCATTTGTTATTTTATCAGGTTCCTTGGCCAGAAACCACAAAATCCAGGTATCAATAAGCGATCAAGAGATACACCATGGAAATGGTGACGGTGATTATCATGGGCCACCAGCAGGCCCGCATGTAGGCCATGAACGAAATA